>JAHRWY010000048.1:0-19189 GCA_019104935.1 Kaistella sp. | reverse complement strand
GTTTTTTTTGAAACTTTTTTAAGCCCCTTCCGCTATTCTCTCAATCTCTTAATCTTCTACTTCGCTCCCGCTTCTCTCGATTTGGGACTGCAAAGATAAGCACTTTTCAATCCATTCCAAATTTTATTAACGCTAATTTAACACCAAAAATACAACTCGCTGAATAACTGAGAGAAAAATTTACTTTAAAACAATAAATAGTTTTTCCTGTTCTATTGCTTAGCGTAATATTATTCTTTGAAAAGCTTCTTAAACCACGCAACCCACTATAATTATTCTGAAGGCTCGTAGTAAAAATAAAAATCCCACTCCTTAAAAGAGCGGGATTAATATTAATACTTATTAAGTTGAATTACTTATTAAGACTTTTATTAAGATTTACTGCGTCCTGGTAACCCGGATTGAGTTCTACTGATTTAGCTGCATAGCTGCGCGCTTTGGCAGGATCGCTGTCTTTTACTAAATATGCTACGGCGAAGTAAGCGTAAGAAAGTGTTTCTTTATTAGCGGCCATATCTGCTGGTTTTACTGTACTGATGAATTTCTCATAAGCAATTTTAGCCAACTCATTATTACCTGCCTGCTGATAAGAGTAACCCTGGCTGTAATATGCCGGAGCCCAATCAGGCAACAAACCGCTCATCTTTTGCCAAGATTGAATTGCACCATTCCAGTTTTTAGCTTCCTGATAGGCATTTGCTAACTTAAAAAGAGCGTCTGTATCCTGAGGGTTTGTAGCCACCTGTTTTTTAAGCGCTTCAATTTCTGGGGTAGTTGGTCCTGCATCAACGGCTGCCTGGTTAATACCACCGCCACCTTTGATTTTCACCAATTCTAGATCCCAGTTCATTGTTTCATCTTTTGCTGCTTTTGCAATTGCAATCTTCTGCTGGGAATCTGCATTTAAAGCAGTTTTCTTAGCTTCATCTGTTTCTTTCTGAGCTAATCCTGCAGAAATTAAACCTAGAAGACCCTGATCTGCTGCCTGAACTCTTGACTTTTCAGCTTTAGCAACAAATTGATCCATGCTTGCTTTTGCAGCGGCATAATCTCCATCTGCATATAATAGATATGCTCTCAGTTTATATTTAATAGGATCATTTACTTTATCGAAAACTTTATCCAAGTAAAGTTTAGAATTGCCATAATCTTCATTTGTGAAGAATAATTTAGAAATCTCAAGTTGTGTATCCGGATCCTCATCAGCATACTTTGCATAATTAAGCAAATCCTGAGTAGCCAACGCATTTTGCTGATATCTGATATCATACGCTGCTTTTGCTTTATATGCCGGTGCATAAGTTGGGTCTGCAGCAATTGCACGGTCAATACTTTCCTTAGCTTTCTGCCATTGCTGAGCCTGCATCCAAAGTGTACCAATTCTGGTATACACAGAAGCTTTATTCTTAGCAACCGGTAAAGCTTTGTCATACGCAGTCATTGCAGAACCTGCAACCTGAGGGCTGTTTGTTAGCTTCAAACGGTATGCATCACCTAAAGTATAGTAATAATAAGCAGGAGTTCCTCCTTTCTGTGATTTTTCCACAGCTCTGTTCAAAAGATCGATTGCGAGGTCTGCATTTGCTGCACCTCCAAAAATTGTTAAAGCTTCAGCTGCTCTGTACAGAACTTCCGCATCTTTATCACGGGAATCTTTAACTATATTTTGAATTTCAGCGATTGCAGATTTGTCTCCCTTACCGAGTTTAACAGAAGCTAATCCGATTTTGTTAAGATAACTTTTTTTATCTGCTGCTAAACCTTTATTAAAATTTTCCTGTGCCAGTTCAAAATTAGGTTCGAACTGAGTGAGGTAGGAATTCCCTAAGTAAAAATAATTTTCTGCCGTAGGTGATTTGGCAATCATTTCATTAAAAACTGTTTTAGCTTTTGCGTATTTATGACTATCGGCATTTGCAACACCTTCTTGTAAAGTCTGCGCAAAAGCGAAGTTAGAGAAAAATCCTACCGCAACACCTAAAGCAACTTTTTTTGTTAAATTCATTATATCTTTCATTTTAATTGTTTATATGTAAAAAACTTCTAACACTATTACCCAATTTTCATACCATAAAATCTCGCCTCTTTTTTTTAAGTAAAATTTAACGCATCTGAACTTCTCTTTTGAAGATATTATAGGGTTGAAGTCCTTCTTTCTGTACGACAATTTGGCCCAACTGTTGGCAAGAAAAGCGTATCAAGCCATTGCCTAAACCATAATAAGCTTCATTTGTCAGGAAATATAAAACTCGGGAAAAAGGATAACTCATATCCCGAATCGTAGCTATTTCAGGCAGCACCGCTTTCTGGTGTGAAATTATGGGCAATATTTTAACTGAATTTCGTAGTTCCTGTGACTCTTTATCGTACGGTCTGCTGATGGTATTTAAACTGATTACCCCAATCTTTTCAGGATGTTTATTGATTTCATCTATTATATTCTTATTTCCATTGATAATGGAGAATTTTAATTCACTTGGCTTTTTATCTAATTTTTGCGCAACAAAATTTAAATTACTCGAATTGGTACCATCAAAAATGATATTCTTACTATCAGAAACTAATAAATCTGAAATTTCTTCAATTGAAACTGATTCCCTCGCCGCACTTTTCGAAACTACAAAAACAACAGCGTCTACTGCAAACTTTGCAGGTACAATATCCATATCGATTTTGTCTTTGTATGCTTTTTTTTCTTCTTCGCTCAAATCCCGGGACATTACAATAACCCTTACTTTATTTTCGAGCAGATCCAAAAATGCTAAATCTTCTTTTCTGATGACCAGGTTAATTTTTGTTTTTGGATTCAGTGCCATATATCTCTGCGTTAAAGCTTCAGTGACACTTTGAAAAGATTCATCAGCAGCAACAGTAATTTCACCTTGCTGTGGATCGTCTATCAAAGCTTTCTCTGTTTTTTTACATGAAACAAAAAATGTAAAAATGCAAATTAATAATGCGAGTGATCTATTCTTCATTTTTATTCTGTCGGATTCTGTATATCGCTCTCACGATTCTGAAAATGCCGTAAAGGATTAATAATCCACCTAACGCGTAGGCGATATTGGGTTCAAGGAAAATGATGAAAAATTTATAAATGATGACAACAATTCCTAAAACGATATAAAAAAAACCTGTTACTAATGATAACCAATTAAACAACATGCGCAAAAATACAAAAAATTAAAAAAAGAGAAGCTTTTGCTTCTCTTTCATTATATTAAATTCAATATTAATAAATTATTCGAACTGCATGGTAAGCGGCATTCTGAATCTGTAACGTACAGATTGGCCGTTTATTTTTGCAGGAGCCCATTTATTTTTGATTGATTTCACTGTTCTGATTGCTTCTGCATTGAAATCCTTATTAGATCCGTTTGCTTTCACATCAGTAATACTTCCATCTCTCTCAACAACGAATGTTACCTCAGTTTTTACTGTACCTTCATCACCATCCATTACCGAAGTATCGAAACTGCTGTTTACTTTACTTCTGAATGAGTTGATACCTCCAGGAAACTCAGCTAACTGCTCTACTTCGGTGTAAACCTGGGTTTCAGAAACCTGTGGTTTTACCTCTACGGTTGTAGATTTTGTAGGTCCTGGTGGCGGCGGAGGTGGTGTATAACTTGGAGTTTTAACACCTTCCTGATTAACTAATCCTGTGGTAGTTTCCAGCTGCTTCGTAATTGGCGGCGGTGGAGTTTCTACTTTCGGAGCTTTCACCGGTTCCGGCACTACGTTCTGAATTACCTCCTGCTGAGGCTCTTCTTTTGGTGGCGGCGGTGGTGGCGGTGGTTCGTCTTCTACCACTTCTTCAATAATTGGCTCTTCCGGTAAAATGTCAATTAAATTGGCATTAACTTCGGTAGCTTCTTTAGCATTCATCTGCTTGATCTTCATGATCACAAACGGAGTGATTGCCGCTACCAGGAAGAGAATGGTTCCAAGAATAAAAGACTTGGTGAGGACTGATCTATAACTTGTTCTTAAGTCATAGGCCCCGTAAGCTTTATTTCTGTTTTCAAATACAATTTCATCTAAAGTTAGATTACTTTTGTATGCGTTATCTTCTGCCATTTTTCTTTCTTTAAAATTTAAACTGATTCATTCTAGTTTGTGTCAGCCGCCGGAGCTGCTGGTGCAGAACCGCCAACTTTCTTCTCATAAATTGCCTGCTCCCAACTTTTAACATCGGTAATACCGTAAATTTCGTTTTTGGTAATGGCCATTTCATCTAGAATGTCTACAAAGTTTTTATATACCGCATCGTCTGTTGGCTTGATGATCACCGTAAATTTGGTTTGATCTTTCGCTCTAGCTTTTGCCTGCTCGATTACTTTGGTAATCCCTTCTCTATCAAAAGATGTTTCCAGAAGCGTTTGCTCATTAAGTCCCGCCTGGTCTAACTGATGATAGAAAATCCTGTTGTCTTTTCCAATAATTAATGAAATTGAGTTGGATAAGTCAATTTCAGTTGGTGGTGGTTTTTGGGTTGGATCTTTCGGTTTTGCCGGAAGACCCAGGTCCATCACATTCGGTTTGTTGAAAGTTGTAACCAACATAAAGAACGTGATCAAAAGGAACGCCAAATCCACCATTGGGGTTAAATCTACGTGGGGCGGCTGCTTCTGCGAGCGCACCTTACCACCTTTCCCGCTGCTATCTTTTACTTGTACTTCTGCCATTTCTTTATTATTGTGCTACTTCCTGACTTGTTATTAACCAGAATTTCAAGAAATCGATATCTCTTAATCCTTCAAACAATGCTTTAACTTTAGGGTATTTCGTCTCTACGTCGCCCTTTACTGCTAATTTATAGTCAGGATTTACTTCTAAACTTTTCTGTACCCAGTCGATCAACTGTTTGTTTGTACTGTCAAGCGGAACTCCGGTTTGGCTCTTAAATGCTTTTTTGTCATCTTCGGAAAGATTCAGATATCCTTTAAGCTGGTTCATCGGCACTCCAACGGACTGCATTTTGGTAAACTCAACTTTTTCTTTATCTGTAAATTTCACCCCGTACTTCTCTCCCATTTTGTCTAAAAGCTGCATTCTTTCGGTCCCGTTATCTACTGGTGTAAAGTAGAATTTTCCGTCTGTTGTACTGAGAACAGTCATCAAACTTGCGTCCGGAAGAAGTTTTTCAGAGATAGAAGATGGCGTGGTTACCGTTTCGACATCAGGAACATTGAACTGAGCCGTAAGGATAAAGAACGTAAGGAGTAGGAATGATACGTCGGTCATCGCCGTCATATCTACCCTTATGTTATGTCTTTTTGGTTTGACTCTCGCCATTATACTTTATTTTTTTATTAAACTTCACATATTTTAGACCTTAAAACAACCTTGAGGTTAAAAAAGGCCTGCGCTCAAAACAAAATTTCTTAGTGAAATTCTGCAAATGACTGCTGGATTGACATTGCGATTTCGTCAATTTTGAACGTTAAACCGTCAATCTTAGAAGTAAAATAGTTATAAAGGATAATCGCAACTGCAGAAGTACCAATACCTAAAGCCGTGTTTACAAGTGCTTCAGAGATACCGATTGAAAGTGCAGCTGAATCTGGAGTACCTCCACCAGAACCTAGTGCAGAGAACGCCTTGATCATCCCGATTACCGTTCCTAATAGTGCTACAAGTGTTGCTACAGTACCTAATGTAGAAAGAATCATCATGTTTTTCTCTAACATTGGCATTTCTAAAGTGGTAGCTTCTTCAATTGATTTGTTAAGCGCAACCATTTTTTGCTCTTTGTTCATTGTAGTATCGTGAGCCAAAGCTTTGTAAGTCGTAAGACCTTCTTTTACTACGTTACCTACAGAACCTTCTTGTCTGTCGCACTCTTCAATAGCTTCATCTACTTTGTTTTGGTCAAGCAATCTTCTTACGCTTAAAACGAAGTTATCAACATTTCCTTTACCTGCAGCTTTTCTCAAAACTAATGCACGCTCAATAGAAAACACGATAACGATGATCATAAACGAAATAAGAATTGGTACAATTGGCCCACCCATATAGATAATCCCCATAAATCCATCAGGATGCAATTCTTTTGTTTCCAAATCCGAGAAACTTACAGATGAAAGACCCTCCAGCCTTGGATCGGCTTTAAAGTTCCCTGGATTTCCCAATACAAATACATAAATAGCAATACCTATCGCGATAAGAATAGGAATAACTAATGCAGGATTTAATCCCCCTAACTTTTTAGCAACTACTTGCTCCTCGTTGTTTGAAACATTCATTTCCATACTAAACTAAATTATAATTGTTATTTTTTAAATTTTTCGAGCTGTAAAATAAAGTCAAAATTATCATTCACGCAAGTGTTTCGCCACTAATGAAATACATTTTTTTCATGTTAAGTTTCATTAACATTGCCAAATTTGTAAATTTTCAATTAAATAATGATGATAATTTTTGTTTTTTAAAATACCTTTAAAAATTCGCAGAAATTGAACCCCTTTTTTTACGATTTGCGCGACGGTATTTTTTTTCGAAATTATTTTCAACAGACAATATTAACGATTTTTTTTGGGACGATAATTACTTTTTTAGGAGTATTTCCTGCGAGCTGATCTAAAACACGTAAATCTTTCATAACGTTTTCTTCAATTTCATCAATATTTAAATTTGCAGGCAACGCAATCTTAAATCTCATCTTTCCATTGAAGCTCACTGGATACTCTATTTCGTCTTCTACGAGATATTTTTCCTCGAAAACCGGGAACTTCTCAAATTCAATTGAAGTGGTATGACCTAATTTTTCCCAGAGCTCTTCCGAAATATGTGGCGCATAAGGCGAAACCACGATTGCCAAAGCTTCCAGAATTTCTCTCTTGTTTGTTTTAAGTTTCTGGAACTCATTTACGGCAATCATAAATGAAGATACCGAGGTGTTGAAAGAGAAATTATCAATATCCGAAACTACTTTTTTAATCAGCGTATGTAGAATCTTATATTCTTCTTTCGTTGGTTCTTCTTCCGAAACTTCGAAGCTATCACCATTATAATATAGGTTATAGAATTTCTTGAGAAAACCGTAAACTCCGCTCAATCCCTGTGTGTTCCAAGGTTTAGACTGTTCCAATGGCCCGAGGAACATTTCGTAAAGCCTCAAACAGTCTGCACCGTATTCTTCACAGATATCATCAGGATTTACAACATTGTATTTGGACTTAGACATTTTTTCTACTTCGCGTTCTGTGATGTATTTTCCGTCCTCCAGAATAAATTCAGCATCAGCAAATTCTGATCGCCAGTTCTTGAATTTTTCAACATCAAGTTCATCAGAAGTTCCTTTTAATAAAGAAACATCAACGTGAATTTTTTGAGTCTCGTAGTTTTGAGCTAAATTTTTGGAAACAAATTGATTGGTACCGTCAATCCTGTAAACAAAGGCACTCATTCCCAAAATCATTCCCTGATTGATCAGTTTTTGGAAAGGTTCTTCCTGGTTAATAAAACCACGGTCTTTCAAGAACATATTCCAGAAACGGGAATAGAGTAAATGTCCGGTGGCATGCTCACTTCCGCCGATATACAAATCTACCTGACCCCAGTAATCTGAAAGGTTTTTATCGGTGAAAACCTCTTCATTTTTAGGATCCATGTACCTTAAAAAATACCACGAACTGCCGGCCCAGCCTGGCATTGTAGATAATTCTAAAGGGAAAACAGTGAGATTATCGATTAATTCGGTAGCTACTACTTTTTCATTGAGTTCATCCCATGCGAAATTTTTTGCATTTCCTAAAGGCGGATCGCCGTCTTCAGTTGGCAAATATTTCTCAACCTCCGGAAGTTCAAGTGGGAGCGAAGATACTGGGAGCGCATAAGGCATCCCTTTCTTATAATATACCGGAACCGGTTCGCCCCAATAACGCTGTCTTGAAAAAATCGCGTCCCGCTGTTTATAATTTGTTGTACCGTGACCGATGCCGCGGTTTTCTATTTCATCAATGATTTTAGATTTGGCGTCAGTGTAATTCAATCCATTCAAAAACTCTGAGTTCACACAAACCGAATCTTTCGAATCGAAGGATTTTTCCTGCACATCTTCATCGGTTTCTACAACCTTTACAATAGTAAGTCCGAATTTCTTTGCAAAACGGTGGTCGCGCTCGTCATGGGCGGGAACTGCCATTACTGCGCCTGTTCCGTAACCCATCAGTACATAATCTGAAATATAAATCGGCATTTTTTCGTCGTTAAACGGATTCAGTGCATAAGCTCCGGTAAATGCGCCGGAAACATTTTTCACATCAGCCATTCTGTCGCGCTCCGTTTTTTTAGAGGTTTCTTCGATATAACTGTCGACTTCGGATTTCTGTTCTTCAGTAGTTAGTTTTTCTACCAAAGGATTTTCCGGGGCCAAAACCATAAAAGTCGCTCCAAAAATGGTATCAGGACGCGTCGTAAAAACTGAAATATTTTCTTCGGAATTCAAGACCTCAAAAGTTACCTGCGCACCCTGCGATTTACCGATCCAGTATTCCTGAGAATCTTTTAAGGGCTGAGGCCAATCCAAGGTTTTCAGGCCTTGAAGCAGTCTTTCAGAATATGCGGTAATTCTCATGCTCCACTGCATCATTTTCTTCTGGAAAACCGGGAATCCGCCACGTTCAGATTTGCCGTCTTTCACCTCATCGTTGGCAAGCACAGTTCCTAAACCCGGACACCAGTTTACGGTGGTTTCTGCACGATAAGCTAAACGATAGTTTAACAAAATATCTTGCCTGTCGAGCTCAGATGCAGATTTCCATTCTTCAGCTGTGAAATTTAAAGCATCATTCTGCACCGCTGAAAGGCTTAATGTTCCCTGCGTTTCAAAATGCTGAATCAGCGTTTCAATCGGTTCTGCTTTATCCGATGATTTGTTGTACCACGAATTAAAGAGCTGAATAAAAATCCATTGCGTCCATTTATAGTAAGAAGCATCTGAAGTTCTGATTTCCCTGCTCCAGTCGAAAGAGAAACCGATTTTTCGCAGCTGTTCTTCGTATCTTGTGATATTCTGCTCAGTAGTAATTGCAGGATGTGTTCCGGTTTGAATTGCATACTGTTCCGCAGGCAATCCGAAAGAATCATAACCCACAGGGTGCAAAACATTAAATCCCTGATGTCTTTTGTACCGTGCATAAATATCCGAAGCGATGTATCCCAGCGGATGGCCTACATGTAAACCCGCGCCTGATGGATAAGGAAACATATCCAAAACGTAAAATTTCGGTTTATCGGTTTTGTTTTCGGTTTTATAGGTTTGATTTTCTTCCCAGAATTTCTGCCACTTCTTTTCGATCGATTGATGGTCGTAAAACATGTTTTATTTTTATATAAGCCACAAATTTAAGGTTTTGAATTGAATTTCAAATCAAACTAATAATTGTAAATTTGTTGAAATAACTCTTAAAAAATTCAATGCCTGAAGTTTCGATCATTACTCCGGTTTTTAATTCGTCAAAATTTTTAGAAAAAACCATTGCTTCCGTTTTGAATCAGACTTTTACAGACTGGGAATGGATGATTACGGATGATAAATCGACTGACAATTCGGTTGAAATCATTCAGAAAATCAATGACAGCCGCATACAACTGATTTTATCCGACAAAAATGGCGGCGCCGGACATGCCAGAAATTTATCTTTAAAGCAGGCCAGTGGAAGATTTATCACATTTTTGGATGCTGACGATTTCTGGGAACCGAACTTTTTAGAAGAAATGATTTGGTTCATGAAAAATGAAAATACTGAACTCGCCTATTCGAATTATGCACGCTGCGATGAAAATTTAAATCCCGTGATCGACGATTTTAAAGCAGACAAACCGGTAACTTTTGATAATTTACTTAAAACCTGCCGACTTTCTTTATTAAGTTCAATGTACGATTCCCAAAGAGTTGGCAAAGAATATTTTCCGGAAGGCAGCAAACGCGAAGACCATGTGATGTGGCTGAATTTACTGAAGAAAATTCATGTAGGAAAACCACTTCCGAAAACAATGGCAAAATACAGAATGCACCAATCCAGTATTTCGAGAAAAAAAAGCAATATTGTGAAAGACCAATATCTTGTTTACAAAGATTACATGAATTTTTCAACTGTAAAATCGCTGTATTATACCGCAAACTGGGCACTGAACGGATTTATGAAATATTCAAAACTGTTTAATTAATGGAATATTCAAAAGAATTCAAACAGGCGCTGAGTGAATTTTCGCCCATTGAAAAAGACCGGTTGATTTTCCGCCTGCTGAAAAAAGACAAACTGCTTTCGAAAAAACTGTATTTCGAACTTGTCGATCCTGAAACGACCGATCAGAAAAGGGATCAGATGGAAGAAAACGTGACCGAAAAAGTTGCATCAGCTGCCCGATACATCGGAAATCCGAAATATTACCTGTCAACAGTCAGAAAAATCAGTGCTGAAATTACCCAACATGTGAAAGTGATGACCGATAAATTCGGGGAAATTTACCTGCACCTGTTTCTGGTCAGCAAAATCTTAGAAAGCAACGAAAAACTGAATGAGCAAAGATTTGATAATGTGTATAAACTCTACATTTACCTTATCAATAAAATAGTCCGCGCTTTGCTTTTAATCAGGAAAATTGATGAGGATTACTGGCTGGAATTTGATGATCTGCTGAGCGAAATCGATTTTAAAATCCACGAAAACATCTATCTGGAGAAGCTCTGCATCAATAACAGTTTCGATTTTAACTGGCTGAAGTGCGAATACATCCCGGATCATCTGGATCTGATCATTAAAGACCTTAAAAGCCAGGGGTTCTTAAGATAACATCTTGGTCAGAATGATCTCTGAAGCGTTGGGTTGGGCATTAATAAAACTTCTCGCATTCTCGCTCATTTTCGTTAAAAGCTCAGAATCATTCAGTAAATTTAAAATGTACGGAGCCGCGAAAAATTCGTCTTCAAAAGATTTGCCTCCATGATGGGCGATTAAGTCGTCTGCTTCCGGATTCTTCAGGTATTGGTTACCAAAAAGAACAGGGATCCCGAAAGTTGCCGCTTCCAATATATTATGAAGTCCTTTTGAATGGAAACCGCCGCCAACAACGGCAATATCTGCATAAGAATAAAGTTTGGAAAGTAAACCGATACAGTCGATAATCAAAACCTGTGCGTTTGAATTCTGAAGCATCTGCCCATTAACAACGCTTGAATACAGAACCGCATTCGGAAAAAGGTTTTTCAGGTTTTCAACTCGTTTTAAATCGTGAGGCGCAATAATCAGTTTCACTGCTCTGTTTTTTAACGAAACAATTTCTGCCAGTCTTTCTTCCGATTCCCAGGAGCTTCCGAAAACAATGGTTTTACGGTTCTGCTTAAAATCCTCGATATATTCCACAGTATTATCACGTTCCCGCAGCTGTCTCACACGATCAAAACGCGTATCGCCTGCTGTTGAAGAGTTTTTAAGACCAATGCTTTTCGCCAAAGCTGTAGAATGTTTGGTCTGATGAAAAAACCAGTCTACATTTTTCGAAAGCTGTTCTACGAACCACCTTCCGTACGCTTTAAAGAAAACCTGAGTTTCGTAAAAAAGGGCGGAAACGACATAAATTTTGGCGCCTTTATCCTTTAAATCCGTCAAAAGATTATACCAATATTCATATTTTACTGTGATAAAAATATCCGTAGTGAAATTGGACGTAAATTCCTTCACCCATCTTTCGGTGTCGAAAGGCAGGTAACAGATGGCGTCGGCAATATGATTTTTGTGAATGACATTTTCGTAACCCGACGGGGAAAAAAAAGTGATGAGAATTTTATGCGAAGGAAATTTTTCTTTGAGTTTTTCCAACACCGGAAGTCCCTGTTCATATTCACCCAAACTCGCTGCATGCATCCAGATTACCTGATCTTCACGATTAAAAGTTTCGTTTACAATTCCGCAGCTTTGCCTTCTGCCCGCCAAGCCTTTTTTCAGTTTATAATTGAAGACGGCGCCGATTTTCATGGCGGAGATCAGCAGCGTGATGAATATGTTATAGAGGAATTTCATTTACAAAATACTTTTCACAAACCTCAGCTTATGGGTATGCCGGTTGAGTTCTTTATTGAAAATGCCTGAAGAATCCAGCGTATCGATACGCACTTTTCCAAAGGCATGAATGATTTTCTGATCTTCGAGCATCATTCCTACGTGAGAAATTCTGCCTTCGTCGTTTTCAAAAAAAGCAAGATCACCGGGCTGACTTTCTTCAATAAAATCCAGAACTCTGCCCTTTTCAGCCTGTTGATGAGCTTCGCGGGGCAAAGAAAGACCGTTGATTTTGTAAACCAACTGTGTCAAACCACTGCAGTCGATCCCAAAAAAGCTGCGTCCGCTCCACAGATACGGAACATTTAAAAACATTTTTACCGTTTCCGTAATTCCTTCGCGGGTTGCCGAAACGACTTCAATTTCATGTTCAAAAGGAATTTCGCTTCCTGCAGAAAGTAAAATTTCACCCTCCACTGAATCATAAAAACGAAAAGGTTCGGTAATTATTTTTGTTTTTCGATTTGCCAAATCTGCTTCCGGAATTTCAGAAATCTGTTTCGTATCCACCCAGCCTTCATATTGGTCAAAATGCATTCTTATTTTAGAAAAACTACCGTTAGTTTCCAGAAAATCTACACTTTCTCCAAATAAGATCTGCGAAACCATTTCCGACTGGTGTGCGGGTTCAGCACGCAGTGGTGCAACAGATACATTACAAATTCCTTTTTCCATCGATTTCAGCAAATTTTATTTCTTTCTAATTAAATTAACCCCGTCCCGCAAAGGTAAAATAAGATTTTCGAAATCTGTATCCTGCGCTACCGAATCATTCAGTTCCTTAATTTTTTTGGTAGATTCCTGTTTCGGATTTTCTTCCAGAACTTTCCCGTACCACAGCACATTATCAAACATAATTACGGAACCGGATTTTACTTTGGGTTTGATGAGCTTAAAATATTCCACATAATTTTCTTTATCTGCATCAATGAATACAAGATCAAAAACCTCCTCGGTTTCCTTCAAAAAATCTTTTGCATCCTGTAATCTGAAATCGATCTTTTCACTGAATTCGCTTTCTACAAAATATTTTTTCGGCAGATAAGCCAGTTCTTCGTTCACGTCGAGTGTTGTAATTTTCCCGTTCTCCGCTAAACCTTCTGCCAGACAAAGCGTGGCATATCCGGTAAAAGTGCCGATTTCAAGAATGTTTTCAGGCCGCAGCATTTTAGAAAGGATACTTAAAAGCCTGCCCTGTTGATAACCGGAAATCATATGGGGCTGGGTAGTTTTCTGAAAAGTTTCCTTTCGCAGCCGTTTTAGGATTTCGGGTTCTGCGGAAGCGTGATTTTCCAGATAGCGGTCCATTTCCGGACAGTTTTCTTCAAAAAAACTCATGGTAATTTTTTTTCAAATTTAATGAAATAAAAAATCCCGAAAAATATCGGGATTGTATTATTTGAATGTTATCATTAGTTCTTAACCGGAGCAATATCCATCAGTTTCATGAATTCATCCAGTTTAGGCATAATGATGATTTCAGTTCTGCGGTTTTCAGCTCTTCCGGAAACCGACGCATTGGTGGTTTTTGGATTGTATTCGCTTCTTCCGCCCGCTGTAATTCTTGCAGGATTCACACCGAATCTTGTCTGAAGAATTTTAGCCATTGAAGTTGCACGTAAAGCGGATAAATCCCAGTTGTCTTTCGGTAAATTGGCTGAATTTAACGGAACATTATCGGTATTTCCTTCAATTAAAACCGAATAAGTATCGTAATCATTAATCACCTGAGCTACTTTACCCAAAACTTCCTGAGCAGCTGGTAACACGTTATAATCGCCTGTTTTGTAAAGCATTTGATCAGATAATGAAATCATTACCACGCCTTTTAAAACTTTCACCTGAACATCTTTATCCGCGATATTATCGAGAGATCTTTTCAGTTTGTTTGAAAGTGCGAGATTTAAACTGTCGTTTTTCGCGTTGGTCGAGATCAGTTGCTTGATGTATTTATTGGAAGCATTAATTTCGCCGATAAGTTCGGTAATGTTTTTAGAACCTTGACCGGTGTTTGCCAAACAGGCATCAAGGGAGGTTTTCAAAGCATCATTTTGGCTTCTCAGAAGATTATTTTCGCTCGAAAGTCCGGCATTTGTAGCTTTCAGATCCTGAATTTCGCGTTGTCTCTCCCCGATATTGGTAATACACTGGTTATAGTTTAAATTTAGAGCATCAAACTGCTTCTTGCTTACACAAGAAGTTAATGTTAGCGCCATGATTGCAATGGCCAAAAGTGTTCCTGTTCTCATAAAAATCTGTTTATTTAAGCCAAAAATAGAGAATTCATTTTAAACAGAAGAATTATCTTTGCTAAATATTCCTTAAAAATTGCTTACCCAAAAGACTTTTGAAGCTGCGCTACGAAATCTTCACCGAAACAACACGTGGAGCACCTATCTGCTTGCGGTAAGCGGCGGAGCCGATTCGATGGTGCTTCTTCATTTATTCAAAAAATTGGGATTGCATTTTGAAGTCGCGCATGTGAACTATAAACTTCGCGGTAAAGATTCGGAAGACGACAGAGAAACGGTAGAACATTACTGCCTTGAAAATAATATTGATTTTCATCTTTATGAAGTCTCCGAAAAAGATAATCAGCCTGAAAATTCTATCCAGAACTGGGCAAGAAATCTTCGTTACGCATTTTTCAGGAAGATACAGGAAGAGCGAAAACTGCAGTATTTGGTTACTGCGCATCATCTCAATGACCAACTTGAAACTTTCCTCATCAATCTTTCGAAAGCCTCGGGAATTAAGGGTTTGAATGGAATGCCTGCAAATGAAAACCAGATTCTGCGTCCGCTTCTTCAATTTTCGAAAGATGAAATTTATGCATTCGCTGCGGAACATGAAGTTAAATTCCGCGAAGATATTTCCAACAAAAAAAACGATTACCTGAGGAATTTTATCCGAAACGAAATTGCACCGAAACTTTTCGAAACCAATGACCATTTCCTGAAAAACTTCGCTAAAAGTCTGAATTATCTTAATCAGGTTAAAACTTTTGCTGAAGAAAAGATTGAAGAAATCGAGAGACAGATAATTTCGGAAAAGCAAAACCTCATCCTGATTCAAAAAGCAGAATTTTCAAAGCAGTCTGATTTTGTAAAATTTGAAATTCTAAAGAAATTCAATTTTGATGATGAAAAAGAATTTCCAAAAATTTTCAGTGCAGAAACAGGAAAGGTTTTTCACGCGCCGGATTTTCAGTTAACTGTTGACCGGGAATATTTTGTTCTGATTAAAAAAATTGGTGAAAAATCGAATTTACTCAATTCAGATGAAGAAATAATTGTTGCTGAAAGTTTAGATATAATAAAAGACCACACACTTTCACTCTCGCCGTTTATTTCTGCGGAAAGTAAAGTTTCATCGGATGTGAAATGGATTTTTGATGGAGATAAACTTCAGTTTCCATTGAAAATAAGAAAGAAAAAGCAGGGCGATTTGTTTTTCCCAATCGGCATGATAGGCAAAAAGACAGTCTCCAAATTTTTTAAGGATGAAAAAATCCCTATTTTAGCCCAGCAAAAAATCTGGCTCCTGTGTGACGGCCAAGATAACGTTCTGGGAGTAATCCCATCCCGCCAGGACCGCAGATTTGCTGCAGAAGTAAATTCAAACAGTAAAATAACGATTATATTTTAACCATCAAACTGGTTCAAAACAAAAGTAAAAATGAAATTTAAAAATTGGCTCCTGCTGCTCCTGGTCTTTCTTTTCCAGGGGATTTCAGCACAGATAAAAGATCCTGTAAAATTCAAATACAACATCAATTCACTGCCAAACGGCGTTTACGAAGCTGTCCTTACTGCAACCATCGAGAAAAACTGGCATATCTACTCGCAGGATCTGCCGCCCGATTCCGGAATTCCTACTGAGATGAAACTATCTTCTAAAGAGGGAATACAGCTTGTCGGTAAAGTTACCGAAGTCGGTAAAAAGCACGATGAATTCTCGGAAGCCTTTGGGGCTCAAATTGTTTATTATTCAGATTTGGTATTATTCAAACAGAAATTCAAACTTAAAGACAATACCAAACCTGCAACCGTTACTGCAGAAATTACTTATCAAACTTGTAACGACCGCGTTTGTCTTGCACCCAATACACTGGAATTTGACCAGAATATTACGCCAACATCTACTGGTACTACCGCAATAACTCAAACCGAGACTCCTGAAGAGGCAGCAAATCCGGCGGAAATACCGGCAACCGTAGATTCAGCAGCACGTACGACTTCAGAAAGTGCGACTTCTGTTTCGCCGATTAAAACTGAACAGAAAGGCCTGAAAGTAGAATCCATCGATTTTAAAAATCCACAAACCGACTGCGGAATTGAAGCGGAGCAAAACAATGAAAATTTCTGGACTTATCTTCTGTTAGGCTTTTTTGGCGGCCTTATCGCTTTGCTTACTCCGTGCGTATTTCCGATGATTCCTTTAACGGTTTCTTTCTTTACGAAAGGAAGCAAAGACAAGGCAAAAGGAAAACGCGACGCTTTCATCTACGGATTTTTTATTCTGTTGATTTTCGTATTGCTGAGTGTTCCTTTTCATATTATTGATGGGATTGCGGGGAATATTTTCAACGAGATTTCTACAAGTGTTTGGCTGAATGTTACGTTCTTCCTGATCTTTATTTTCTTTGCCGGAAGTTTCTTCGGATACTACGATATTACGCTGCCAAGCTCTATTGCAAATAAATCTTCGAAAGCGGAAGATGCCGGCGGCTTGATCGGAATTTTCTTCATGGCGTTAACTCTGGTTATTGTATCTTTTTCATGTACCGGACCAATTTTGGGAAGTTTACTCGGAAGCGCGGTGACAGGTTCCGCCAACGTACCGATGCTGCTGACTTTTGCTTTGGCTGGATTTGGACTGAGTTGGGCGATTGTTTTTGGGCTTTTAGCCTTGTTTCCGCAAGCTTTGCAGAGTTTGCCAAAATCAGGTGGTTGGATGAACACCGTGAAAGTGGTTTTAGGATTCATCGAACTTGGGCTGGCACTGAAATTCTTATCTAAAGCTGATTTGGTCTCCAAAACATTTTTACTGAAAAGAGAACTTTTCATTGCACTTTGGATTCTTATTGCCATTGGTTTGGTTCTTTATTTATTCGGAAAAATCCGCTTCCCGCATGATGATAAAAAACCGAAAATATCTTTAACAAGAAAAATTATAGGATTCTTCGGAATTGGATTCATCATTTATCTGATTCAGGGACTATTCCCGGCAGATCGGCCTACACTGCAACATTTAAGTGGAATTCTGCCGCCAATAAATGTAAGTTATCTTCATAAAGAGGAAGACGGAATTTTAGGAATGCATCCTTCCCACGATTATTTTGAAGCCATAGAAATTGCCAAAAAGGAAAACAAACCGCTTCTGATAGATTTCACCGGTTACGGTTGCGAAAACTGCCGAAAAATGGAGGAATTTGTGTGGAGCGAACCCGATATCTTGCCGATTCTTCAGAACGATGTCGTGCTGGCTTCACTTTACGTTGACGATAAAGAACTCTTGCCTGAAAACGAACAGACTTCAATCGACATGGGTAACGGACAGAAGAAAAAAATCAAAACAATCGGTGATAAATGGAGTCTTTTCCAACAA
Source organism: Kaistella sp. (assembly GCA_019104935.1). GTDB lineage: Bacteria > Bacteroidota > Bacteroidia > Flavobacteriales > Weeksellaceae > Kaistella. The sequence goes on along the minus strand of JAHRWY010000048.1, from coordinate 1,511 downwards.
ATAAATTTTAATAACAATTCTCAGCCGCATTATGTATTGGTTTCTCCGGATGGGAAAGTCATCAATACACCGGTTTCGGGCTATATGCCGAAAGAAGATTTTAAAAATTTCCTCACCTGTGGAATTGAATTCTTCAAGAAGAAAAAATAATCAACCACCTACAACAAAAAATGTCCGCTAAAAAGCGGACATTTTTATTATATCTAAAATGCTGAATTAAGGATTTGTTACCGGAACACTGCTGAATCCTATGGAAGTTTTCAGCGAAATATCTGAAGTTGGAGACTGTTTCAAAACATATACAATTCTTGCCTGTACCGCACCCGATTTCATCATATTATCTAAAGTCTGCGACGTATTTACATCCAGTGACAGCGAACTTCCCACATTATCTCCGATGGCATCTCTGGAGGCAACCAGAACTTCATTACTTCCGTTATTCGAAAGATAAACTTTTACCGATTTGAAGATTCCCATACTCGTATTGTTCGGAACCGACATTGTCGCATTGGAAACCCTTATATCTCTCACATTAGCGCCCGCGCCAGTAAGCTGATTGATGCTCTGCGCCGGCGAAACATTAGACAAAGTGGTATTTGCCGGTGAACCGGAAGTTACCAAAACCGTCGCATTGTATGGAAATGTGTTCTGTAAAATAGATGAAACGGTAGAACAGCTCGCTAAAGTAGCTGTAGCAACAACCGCTGATAAAAATAAATTTTTCATAATAGTAAATTTTGATTTAAATCTTTCATTCAGAAACTATACCAACTTCATTAATTAACAGAAGATTAACTATGACAACTTTTTAAAATTTACTTAATGCTTACAGAAAATTTTCCCTTAGTTTCACCTGACGCCATATTGCTTTTACCGATAATCAGCCATAGTTCTCCATCATTTTTTGCGGTGTAAGAAATCTGTCTTCCAAAGGGTCCGTCGAAAGTCCCATCCGGTAGTTTGATCTGATTGAAACGGATATTCATTTCTGCATTTTCAGGCGTGATTTCTCCGGAAATAGTTTTCTGTTTGAAATTTTTAATTTTCACGATAAACTGCTGATCTTCCTCCGTAAATTCTTCGCCAATATTGAAAGGAATCTGTTGTGCATCTGCAGTTCTAATAATTTTATTGCCCTCAACTTCCCTCATCATTCCCTGCCGTCCCATTGGAACCTCATTTATAACTTCCGTCGCTGAATCTCTTTCCACAGGTCGTTGTTGAAGAGTGTCTACACTTGATGTAGATTCTTTTACAGAATCAGATTTATTGCACGACCAAAGTATTATAGGCGCGAGCAGGAGTAGTTTTTTCATGGGTTCTGAGGTTGTAGTGTTTGATAATAGATAATTTTGGAAAGGAAAGTTTTGTTCTGTTCTTTAGCAATTTCTGTTGATTTTGTCGTTTTTTCAAACTCATTTGGATAGACTTTAAGGAGAATTTCATCATTGTAATTCAGGCTTTTGTGAAAATCAAAATTACCTTTTTCATTTCTGATGTTGTAAACGGTG
>JAHRWY010000282.1:0-7537 GCA_019104935.1 Kaistella sp. | reverse complement strand
AACGGAAAGTATGAATTATTTAAGGTTTCTTTATAACGAAAATTATTCAAAATTAATTGGTGTTGCGGGACCTTATGATGCATATTCGCTGCACTACAATTGGGTAACTCCAAGATACCTCGCGATTGATCAGGGCCCAATTAATCCGATGATTGAAAACGAAAAATCCGCATTTCTATGGAATCTGTTTATGAATGCACCCGACATCAGATCAGGGTTAATAAAATTAGGATTTCATTCAACACAGCATGGATTTTAAAAACAAAAATTAAAAATGAAAAAGATATTCACACTTTCTGTTTTGGCTTTGACACTTTTAAATTCCTGTACCAATTTACAGAAAGTAGCTGCGGAACCGGAAAGCATACAGAAATATACTGATGACCAACTTATGGATCGAGTACAGCAGGATGCCCTTAAATATTTCTGGGATTTTGCGGAGCCTAACTCACTAATGGGTAGAGAACGTTATCACGAAGATTTCTATCCGCAGAATGATGCCAATGTTGTAACAACAGGAGGCTCAGGTTTTGGTTTAATGACGATTCTTGTAGGGATCGAAAGAGGTTTCATCCCAAGAAGTGAAGCAGTAAAGCGGTTAACTCATATCGCAGATTTTTTAGCGAAAGCCGAGAGACATCACGGCGCCTGGCCACATTGGCTTGATGGTGAGACCGGAAAAACAGTCTCTTTCGGGAAAAAAGATAACGGTGGAGACATTGTAGAAACCGCGTTTCTTGTTGAAGGAATTATCACCGTTCGCGAATATTTCAAAAACGGTAATGCCGAAGAAAAAGAACTGGCGAAAAAAATGGATGAACTTTGGAAAGGGGTAGAATGGAACTGGTACACCAAAGGCGGCGAAAAAGTTTTGTACTGGCATTGGTCGCCTATAAACGGCTGGGAAATGAATCATAAACTTCAGGGTTACGATGAGACTTTAGTCACTTACATCCTCGCAGCTTCCTCGCCAACTTATCCCATTGATGCCGAAACTTTCTACAAAGGCTGGACTAGAAACGGAACTTATACTACCACGGCAGAGAAATATGGTTATCCGCTTTACGTAAAACATAACGGAGCCGAAAAATATGGCGGGCCGATGTTTTGGGCGCATTATTCTTACCTCGGCCTCGATCCTACAGGATTATCCGACAGATTGGTGAAGAATTATTTTGATCTGAACCGCAGCCACGCCATGATTCAGTACAGTTACAGTGTCGAAAACCCTAAGCAATGGAAAGGTTATGGCCCGAATTATTGGGGATTCACCGCGAGTTATACCAGAAATCAGGATGGTACAGTGGGTTACGATGCCCATAACCCTAAGAATGATCGCGGTGTTGTTACGCCAACCGCCGCACTCAGCAGTTTTCCGTACACTCCGAAAGAATCAATGAATGTTTTAAGATTTCTTTATACTGAAAAATCTGAGTTTATCGGTTCTGCAGGGCCTTATGACGCTACTTCAATCCACTACGGCAATTGGTTTACGCCGAGATATCTGGCCATCGATCAGGGAACCATTGCACCCATGATCGAAAATTACAGAACCGGATTGCTTTGGAAATTATTCATGAACGCTCCGGAAATTAAAAACGGTCTCAGGAAACTCGATTTCAAATCCACAAAATATAATTTTTAATGAAAATATTGTTAACATGTCTGTTTACGGTTTCGTGTTTCTTTGCTCTTAATCTTAAAGGTCAGGAAATTAAAGCCGAACTGAATAAAGAAACAAAAAAGGTTCAGAAAATCTCCTATATCTTAGATTATCCGAAAGATGCAAAAGGCAAAGTTCCGCTCATGGTTTTTCTTCACGGTTCCGGCGAACGCGGAACTGATCTCGAAAAAGTAAAAGCCAACGGGCCTTTCAACTACAGAAATTTAATAAAAGAACCGGTTGCGATTCTGGCGCCGCAATGTGCCGACGGAGTTTGGTGGGACACGGAAACCCTTTATCATCTTATTAAAGAAATTCAGCAGAAATATAAAATCGATGAATCCAGAATCATGCTTACAGGACTTTCGATGGGAGGTTGGGGTTCATTAAAGCTTGCTATGGAACATCCGGAATTGTTTTCGGCAGTCGCAGCTGTTTGTCCGCCGGTCGACCGATTGATGAAAGTAAGAGCAAGTCAGTACAAAGATTTACCCATGAAAATTTTTCATGGCGCCAATGATGATGTTGTGTCTCCGATGAATGCAATAGAAATCTATCAGGCGATCAAAAAAGTAAATAAAAACATCGAGCTCATCATTTTTCCGGATGATAATCACAACTCGTGGGATTCTGCCTACTCAAACCCAAAGTTGTACGAATGGATGCTTACACAAAAGAATATAAATAACAATAAGTAAAAATATATGAAGAAATTAGTTTTAGTTGCTGCTATGGCACTTTCGACCTGCTTTTTAGCACAGGAAATGGTGACTAAACCGGTACAGTCTTACCAGACGGCGCAGTACAATGCAAAGAAAAAAGCTTTTGTTGATGCCCTGCTCGCGAAAATGACTCTTGACGAAAAAATTGGTCAGCTCAATCTTCCCAGTGCGGGGGATTTCACCACAGGGCAGGCACAGAATTCCGATATCGGAAAGAAGATAGAAAATGGTTTGGTCGGCGGACTTTTCAATATTAAAGGAGCCGAAAAAATCAGAGCCGTTCAGAAAGTTGCCGTAGAAAAAAGCCGTCTGAAAATTCCTTTAATTTTCGGGATGGATGTGATTCATGGTTATGAAACCAATTTTCCGATTCCGTTAGGCCTGGCTGCATCATGGGATATGAATTTAATTCAGCAGTCTGCAAGAGTGGCCGCGCGGGAAGCTTCTTCAGACGGAATTTCCTGGACATTCTCACCCATGACAGACATTTCCCGCGAACCAAGATGGGGCAGGATTTCTGAAGGTTCTGGTGAAGATCCGTATCTGGGCAGCGAAATTGCCAAACATATGGTGTACGGTTATCAGGGGAAAGATTTATCTCTCAGCAATACCATTATGGCCTGTGTGAAACATTTTGCACTCTACGGTGCCGGTGAAGGCGGAATGGATTATAATACCGTAGATATGAGTCGGGTACGCATGTTTAATGAATATTTTCCACCTTATAAAGCGGCCGTAGATGCCGGTGTAGGGACGGTAATGGCTTCCTTTAATGAAGTTGAAGGAATTCCTGCAACTGGAAACAGATGGCTGCAAACCGAAATATTACGTGAAAAATGGGGCTTCAATGGATTTGTAGTGAGTGATTACACCGGAATTAACGAGATGATTGATCACGGAATGGGCGATCTTCAGCAGGTTTCTGCCCTGTCGCTGAAAGCGGGTATCGATATGGATATGGTGGGCGAAGGATTTCTGAAAACATTGAAAAAATCTTTGGAAGAAGGAAAGGTAACCCAGGCTGAAATAGATCAGGCCGCCAAAAGAGTTCTGGAGGCAAAATATGATTTAGGACTTTTTGAAGATCCTTACCGATATGGAGACGTAAAACTGGCAGCAAAAGAAGTTAGCAGCCTCGAGAACCGAAATATTGCAAGAAACACCGCAGCCCAGTCTATGGTCTTGTTGAAAAATGAAAATAATGTTCTGCCTTTGAAAAAATCCGGAACCGTTGCCGTCATCGGTCCGTTAGTGAGTAATTCACTCAATATGGCAGGAACCTGGAGTGTGGGAGCAAAGCATGCCAATGCAATTTCTCTAATGAAAGGTCTGCAGGATAATTTTGGCAAAGAAGTGAAATTCATTTCTGCTAAAGGTGCAAATATTGATTACAGCGAGAAACTTGAAAGTATTTACGCAGCCCATGGAAAACTGACTGACCGTGACAACCGTCCGAAAGAAGTTATTCTGAAAGAAGCATTGGACGTGGCAAACAAAGCCGATGTTATCGTTCTTGCGATTGGCGAATCTGCTGAAATGAGCGGCGAATCATCATCCAGAAGTGAAATCACTATTCCGCAGTCTCAGGTTGATTTACTCAATGAACTCAAAAAAACCGGAAAACCGATCGCAATGGTACTTTTTACCGGAAGACCTTTAGCGTTAACCAATGTGAAAGATTTACCTGAAGCGATCCTTAATGTGTGGTTTGCCGGAACGGAGGCAGGTAATGCAATTTCAGATGTACTGTTTGGGAAAATAAACCCTTCAGGAAAATTGCCGGTAACGTTCCCAAGAAGTTTAGGTCAGGTCCCTATCTATTACAATCACAAAAATACAGGCAGACCTTTAAATGCAGAAAAAACTGCTAAATGTGAGTACGACAGGTTCCGCGCCAATTATATGGACGAGTGCAACACGCCGCTTTATCCTTTCGGGTTTGGGCTGAGTTATACAAATTTCACCTATTCGGATATGTCAGTTTCAAATACAAATCCAAAAGGAAATCAGTCTATTCAGGCTTCAGTTACTATAAAGAATTCCGGAAATTATGATGGGGCAGAAGTGGTACAGCTTTACATCCGTGATATGGTAGGAAGTATCACAAGACCTGTAAAAGAGCTGAAAGGCTTCGAGAAAGTTTTCCTTAAAAAAGGAGAAAGCAAAAAAATAACGTTCACCATTACTCCAGAAGACCTTAAGTTTTATAACAACGCACTGAAGTATGATTGGGAAGAAGGCGAATTTGATGTGATGATAGGCACCAATTCGGCAGATGTTCAGCATACAAAAATTTACTGGAGCAAGTAGCAAATACGCTCTGCTAAAGCCGTTTTCATATAAATGAAAGCGGTTTTTTTTGTCGGTTTATTATTGTTAAATTTGAGGTCAATTTTTATAAAAAAAATTCTAATGAGAGACAAATTCATTAAGTGGGGAATCATCATCCTCATCTTGGTTTGGGTAACTGCATTGCTGATAAAAGCGCACTACTGGATTCCAATTTTATTAACGGCAATTTATGCTTTGGGAATTTATAACAGTTTTCAGACAAAACATGCCATACTCCGTAACTTCCCTGTATTGGGATATTTCAGATATTTCTTTGAAGGAATTTCACCCGAAATGCAACAGTATTTTATTGAACGGGAAACCGATGGAAAACCTTTCCCCAGAAACCAGCGTTCTGCAGTTTACCGCCGTTCCAAAAACATCAGCGACACCGTACCGTTTGGTACCCAGTTAGAGATTAACCAGAGGAAATACGAGGGAATTAAACATTCAATCTACGCCAAATCACCAAAAGAAGAATTGCCAAAAGTTTGGGTAGGCGGCGAGCAGTGTACCCAGAAATATCACGCTTCACTTTTTAATATTTCTGCCATGAGTTTTGGCTCTCTTAGTGACAGAGCGCAGATCTCCCTGAACAGAGGAGCAAAAAAAGGTGGTTTTTACCATAACACAGGCGAGGGTGGAATTTCGCCTTATCATCTGGAAGGAGGCGATTTATGCTGGCAAATCGGAACCGGATATTTCGGCTGTAGAGACGAGGAAGGAAAGTTTTCTCCTGAAATCTTCACTAAAAATGCCACAATTCCTAACGTGAAAATGATCGAGATCAAAGTTTCACAAGGAGCTAAACCAGGTCACGGGGGTGTTTTACCTGGCGCTAAAAACACACCCGAGATTGCTGCAATTCGCCATGTACGTCCGGGAATGACGATTATATCTCCACCTTCCCATTCCGCGTTTTCAGATGCGGCCGGGCTGTTGAAATTTGTACAACTTCTTAGAGAGCTTTCCGGTGGTAAACCGGTAGGATTTAAACTTTGTATTGGTGATACTAAAGAATTTGAAGATATATGCGTTCAGATGAATGTGCTTAAAATTTATCCGGATTTTATCACTGTTGACGGCGCAGAAGGTGGTACAGGAGCCGCACCTCCGGAATTTTCTGACGGCGTGGGGATGCCGCTGGAACCCGCTTTGATTTTTGTGAACAGAACACTGAAAAATTTCAACCTCCGCGATAAGGTGAGGATAATTGCAAGCGGAAAAGTTCTTACTTCCCTTGATATTTTACGAGCGATCGCAATGGGAGCAGATATGTGTAATAATGCGCGTGGATTTATGTTCGCGCTGGGTTGCATTCAGGCATTACGATGTAATACAAACAACTGCCCTACAGGAGTTGCAACTCAGGACAAGATGCTTATTAAAGGGCTGGATGTTACGGATAAAAGCGAGCGAGTTTATCATTTCCATAAAAATACACTTCATACCTGCAACGAGCTGATTGCAGCTGCCGGAAAAGATTCTTATGATGAGGTGGATGCTACAATGTTTATGAGAGGCGATGAATTCGATCATCTGTCGGATGTTTATTTCCCGGACATTTTGGGAAATGTAAAGCATAAATCTACACCTTATTAACTAAGTGAAATTTAAAAAGATTCCGGTAAATAATTTTACCGGGATTTTTTATGATTTCCGTTCACCGCGAAGTTCCTCGAGATAAGATATTTTTAAAGCGTCATAAAGTGATCTCTTGCTTACCATTAAAGAGATGAGTGAAGAAACCATGCCTGCAAGCATCAGATGGAAGATAAGCGAATGTCTGTCGGTCATTTCGAGGACAATAATTGCCGAGGTAAATGGAGCGCGTGTAATTCCTGTAAGAAATGCCACCATTCCTCCCAAAATTACCACGTTGGTTTCGTTGGGTGTTAAATGAATCCAGCCCGATATTACAGATCCTACACTGGCTCCCGCCGAAAGTGCTGGTGCGAAGATTCCGCCTGCGCCACCAGAAGTGAAAGCCAAAGCCGGCCCAATCATTCTGAAAATGGGCATATACCACGCTTCATGTTTATCATCGGTGAAGAGCGTTCTTTCCATAATTTCTTTTCCTGAACCCAGAATCTCCCTATTGACAAAAAAGGCTAGAGAGGCTATTATTAAAGCAGAAATTACAAGAAAGATAATGTTGCTGCGGTCTGTTTTCAATCTTTTCTTCCATGAATTAATGGCGAGCATAATTACTGAAAGCTGACTGGCCAATACTCCAGAAATTCCCGCCACCAAAATGACAGGAAACATCACCATAAGACTTACATCGCCAGTTTTGGGATATCCCAGATAAAGATAAGAACCTGCCAGTGTTTGCGCTGTTAATCCTGCAATAATTACCGCCGTAAAAAGTGCAGTTTTGAAATAGTTGATATGAGTTTTCGAGAGTTCTTCCACAGCGAATACAATTCCTCCCAGAGGTGTATTAAATGCCGCCGAGAGTCCTGCCGCCGCACCCGTCATAATCATATTTTTTTTGGATATTTTTGGCCACCATTCTGGCAAATATTCATTGACTTTCCGGAATACAGAACCGGCAATTTGAATCGTTGGACCTTCACGACCCACTGCACCGCCACCGATGACCAACGCCACGCTCGATAAAATTTTGAATACAATAATTTTCAGGCTTAAAAGATGACGGATTTTGGTATGTTCTTTTGGGTTAGCGAGTTCTACAGCAGCCATAACCTGCGGAATTCCGCTACCTTTCGAATATGGCGCAAATTCTTTTACAAGCCACCAGGACAGAACGAAACCAATGGGTGCGATAATGAATATCATCCAGGCATTCCAATCGAAA
>JAHRWY010000271.1:0-3025 GCA_019104935.1 Kaistella sp. | reverse complement strand
TGAGTTTTTTGTTTCTTGCACGGTAAGCCAAATCGTTGATTGCTTTGGCAAGTCCGGAAAGTGAAAGCTGATCAGCATTTTTAATTACCGGAACAATCAGGTTACCATCCGGAAGTGCAGTTGCCATTCCGATGTTGATGTTTTTCTTTTTGATGATTTTATCACCGTCCACCGAAACGTTGATCAATGGGAAATCCTGAATAGCCTTCACGATTGCTTTCACAAAAATCGGCATATAAGTCAGTTTTTCGCCTTCTCTTTTTTCGAAAATATCTTTATGTTTCGTTCTCCATTTTACGACGTTCGTTACATCAGTTTCGATGAATGAGGTCACGTGCGGTGAAGTTCTCTTGGAATTCACCATGGCGTCCGCAATAATTTTACGCACCCTGTCCATCTGGATAATTTCGTCGCCCTCGCCTACCTGAACCGGTGATGAAACCGGTGGGGATGAAGCAACCGGCGCTGAAACAACGGCCTGAGAAGTTTGTACAGGAGCAGCTACAGCTTGCGGCGCAGCGCTTCTGTTGGAAACATAAGCTAAAATATCTTCTTTTGTAATTCTGCCTTCCAAACCGCTTCCTTTGATGGATTTCAGTTCGGTTTCAGAAATATTTTCCTGCTGTGCAATGTTTTTCACAAGTGGCGAAAGGTACAGATCTCCAGAAAATTCCTGGGTTGCAGCGGTTACCAAAGGTTTTTCGAGTTCTTTAATATCTTCCTGAGTCGGTGCAGGAATTTCGGTTTTTACTTCGTTGTGAGATTTCGGTTCCTGTGGCTGTTCTGCAATAGTTTCACCGGCACCAGCAACTTCCATAATCGCAATTGCTTCGCCAATTTTTGCCACTTCATCTTTCTGTTTCAGGATTTTTACAATTTTCCCGGAAACAGGTGTCGGAACATCAGAATCTACCTTGTCGGTTGCGATTTCTACTACGGAATCGTCTTCCTTTACCATATCGCCTTCGTTGAACATCCAACTGATGATTGTAGCTTCCATCACGCCTTCTCCCATTGAAGGAAGTAATAATTTATATTCTGCCATTTTTAGATTTGGATTTTTACAAAGATAAAATTTTTTACGGATTAAAGAAATCTGAATTTTTACACTACATTTTTGATTTTTTTACAATCAAGAAAAATATAAAACCATTTTTAAATTGAGGAAAAGTATTTTACATTTTTTGAACTTTAAGAATTAAATTTGCTCATTAAAATTCATAAAATGAAAAACCTTTATATCGTTGCACTCTTCCGTTTCAAAGAAAATTATCTGATGGACGCAGTCGAACTTCTGAAAAAATTAGTCTTTGAAACCCGTAAAGAAGAAGGCTGCCTGCAGTATGATCTGGTAGAGGACATCGAAAACAAAGGCGTTTTTTTCATTGTGGAACTTTGGGAATCCCAGGAACATCATTACAAACATTCAACAACGGAACATCTGGATCATTTCAGAATTCAGTCTTCTGAAATGATGGAAGAATACACTCAGGTTTATAAAGGCTTTAAAACGTTCTGATCATGAAACTGATCTATATTTTACTTTTCAGCCTTCCTTTTTTAACATTCGGCCAGAAATTTTCAAAAGAAGAAATTTCACGCATCATGCAGGGAGACGTTAATTCCTCATTGCCTATTTTTCAAACATCAGATTCGCTGCAACATACCGTTTTATTAGCAAAATCCACAGATGTAAAGCCCAGGAATAAGTACACAAAAGTTTTAGTTAACCGAATGAAATCTGCATTGCTTTCTACCAAAGGCGGAGTCGGCATTGCTGCCCCACAGGTTGGGATTAACCGCAACATTATTTGGGTACAGCGTTTTGACCGTCCCGAAAAGCCGCTGCAGTATTTTCTGAACCCTAAAATTATCTGGCGCTCGGAAACGCTGAATCTGGGTCCCGAAGGTGATCTTTCAATCAGTGATTTTCGGGATCAGTTTTACAGAAATCAGATAATTCAGCTGGAATATTTCGATTTAAAAGGAAAAAAACATACTGAAATTGTAGAAGGTTTTACGGCCGTCATCGTTCAGCATGAAATCGATCATCTTTTTGGGATTCTGATTACCGACAAAATTAAAGATCAAAACCTCAGAAAATATCAGCCAGTGCAGGTTTATAAGGAAATTAAGTAAGAAAATCTGAACGGTAAGCGATGTTTAAATCAAGGTCGCCTCAAAAACATCCATAAAATGTTTTTTGATTTTTTCTTTTAACTCCGCCACTTCATCAACGGAAAATTCCCGTTCCAGTTCTCTTTTCAGCGACGTTACGGATTTATCTTTAATTCCGCACGGAATAATGTATTCAAAATATCTTAAATCGGTGTTCACATTCAGCCCGAAACCGTGCATTGTCACCCATTTGGAGGTTTTCACGCCCATTGCACAAATCTTTCGGGCATAAGGTTCCCCTACATCCAGCCAAACACCGGTTTCGCCTTCGCTTCGTTCGCCTTTCAGCCCGTATTCGGCAATCACGCGGATAATAACTTCTTCCAGATTTCTCATGTACAGAAAAATATCGGATTTAAAATTATCAAGATCCAGCACCGGATAACCAACCAACTGCCCGAAACCGTGATACGTAATATCGCCGCCACGGTTTGTTTTCACAAAAGTTGCGTTAATCGCTTTAAGTTTTTCGGAATTTGCAAGCATATTGTGTTCATCGCCGGATTTTCCCAAAGTATAAACGTGTGGATGCTCTACAAAAAGCAGATAATTTGGTGTTTCTTCATGGGCACCGTCAGTTCTGTCGCGGTTTTTAAGTTTCAGATCGATGATTTCCTGCATAAGTTCCGACTGGTAATCGAATGCTTCTTCATAATCCATCAAACCTAAATCCTGAAATTTCATACTCCTGTTCTGTGTTGCTGTCATGTACTTACAATTATTTGGGCAATCCCCGGCCAGGCTACTACAGCCGCGGGGTCGGGCTTTACGTTGCAATCTTTTTTCCGCGGCGGCTTCGCCGCCGCGGAAAAAAGGATTTCCACTTCAATCCCTATTGCGGAAGCAG
>JAHRWY010000162.1:0-3916 GCA_019104935.1 Kaistella sp. | reverse complement strand
TCTGAAAAAGAAATTCATTACTGCGTTAATATTCACGATTCCGGTATTTATCCTTTCCATGGGCGGTATGCTGTTTACTTTTCCGTTCTCCCATCAGGTTCAGGGAATTTTAGAGTTTGTTTTAACGCTTCCCGTCTTATTTTATGCAGGCTGGTTCCTGATGAAACGGGGTTGGGTCTCCTTTAAAACCTGGAATCTCAACATGTTCTCATTGATTGCATTGGGGGTAGCAGCTGCATTTATTTTCAGTATTGCAGGTATTTTCTTTCCGGATATTTTCCCGCATGAAATGGTGCACAACGGCAAAGTCCCACTCTATTTTGAAGCCGTGTGTGTCATCCTTACCCTGGTGATTTTGGGTCAGTTAATGGAAGCGGGCGCACATAAAAGAACCGGAAATGCCATCAAAGAACTGATGAATCTTTCCCCGGACGAAGCAAATCTAATCACCGGCGGAAACGAAAAAAGAGTTCCGCTTTCCCAGGTTAAAATAGGTGACCTGCTGCGCGTAAAACCCGGTGAGAAAATCCCGGTAGACGGAAAAATAACCGAAGGAAACTCCAATATCGACGAAAGTATGATTACCGGAGAACCCATTCCGGTTGAAAAGAAAACCAATGATTATGTAACGTCCGGAACTATCAACGGCAACGGTGTTTTTATCATGAAAGCTGAAAAGATTGGTGATGAAACTTTGCTTTCCCAAATCATCCGAATGGTAAATGAAGCCAGCCGAAGCAAAGCCCCAATCCAGAAACTTGCGGATAAAGTTTCAAAGATTTTCGTTCCGGCAGTTATTGTGGCAGCGGTGCTCACTTTCATACTATGGTATATTTTCGGTGGCGAAAACCGTCTGATTTTGGCCTTTATAAATGCGGTTGCTGTGCTGATCATTGCCTGTCCGTGTGCTTTGGGACTGGCGACACCAATGAGTCTCATGGTCGGAATCGGTAAAGGCGCCAAAAATGGTATTCTTATTAAAAATGCTGAAGCGCTGGAACAGATGCAGAAAGTCAACATTTTGATTACAGATAAAACTGGAACTTTAACCGAAGGAAAACCAAGTCTGAATGAAATCTACGTGACAGAAAACGCCGATAAAAATGAAATCCTGAAATTGGCGGCAGCACTGAACCAGAATATAGAGCATCCTTTATCCGGTGCAGTTCTCCATGAATTCAAGAAAGAAAATTCTGTATTTGATAAGGTTGAAAACTTCGAGAATATCTCCGGAAAAGGAATTAAAGGAATCATTAATAGCCAAACTGTTCTCCTGGGAAATGAAGCATTACTTAACCACTTCAACATCAACATTCCTGAAGAACTTAAAAACAAAGTCATCAGCAAGCAGGATGAAGCGAAAACCATCTCTTACTTATCTTCCGGGGACAAAATTCTCGGATTCCTGAGCTTTTCAGATCAAATTAAACAGACTTCGAAACAGGCGATCGAATATCTTCAGAAAAACAATGTAGAAGTAATTATGATGACCGGCGACAACGAACACACCGCAAAAGCGGTTGCCGAATCGGTAGGAATTACAAAATATTTTGCAAGCCAGCTTCCACAGGATAAACTGGCAGAAATCAAGCGACTTCAGGACGCCGGAAATATAGTGGCAATGACGGGCGACGGAATCAACGATGCGCCTGCACTGGCCCAATCTAACGTAGGAATTGCCATGGGAACCGGCACCGATGTTGCCATCGAAAGTTCAGAAATCACGTTGCTTAAAGGCGATATTTTGGGCGTGGCAAAAGCAAAGATTTTAAGCGAACATTTACTGAAAAATATTAAACAGAATCTTTTTTTCGCATTTATTTATAATGTGTTTGGCATTCCGCTTGCAGCGGGAGTACTGTACCCGATCTTCGGAATCCTGCTGAGTCCAATGATTGCAGCGGCAGCAATGAGTTTCAGTTCTGTATCTGTTATTCTGAATTCATTGAGATTAAACAGGGTAAACTTAAATATTCCAAAAAGCTAATTTTTTTCAGAGCCATCAAGTTTTGTAAGGTCAGTATTAAAGATTCAGCTGGAACTTAACCGAAACCAAACATTAAAATATAATATTATGGCAAAGAAAACAACAACAGGCGGCAAAGTCGCTCCTAAAGCTGATGCAGCTGACAAACTGAAAGATTTTATGGTAGACGGGATGAAAGATCTTTACTGGGCAGAAAAAGCACTGGTTAAGAATCTGCCTAAAATGGCGAAAAATGCAACTTCCAAAAAGCTTAAAGACGCGGTAAACGGGCATTTAGCAGAAACAAAAACCCAGGTGAAAAGACTGGAAGACGCCTTCAAAGCACTGAAACTGAAACCCCAAGCTGTAAAATGCGACGCCATGGATGGTCTCCTTAAAGAAGCTGAAGGAATCCTTGAAGAAACAGAACCGGGCGCAGTGCGGGATGCAGCAATTATCGCCGCAGCACAAAAGGTTGAGCATTACGAAATTGCATCTTATGGTACCATCGCAACTTATGCTAAATTATTGGGTCAGAAAGAAGTACTTTCACTGATGCTTGAAACGCTAAATGAAGAAAAAACAACTGATAAAGATTTAACCAAACTGGCAAAATCTGAAATCAACCTTAAAGCAAAATAACTGCACACAGTTATTCATTATTCCAGGCAACATTTTTTGTTGCCTTTTTTCAACCACTAAATAAAAGAAATATGTCGAGTTTAAAAGATAAGAAAATTGCAGTTTTGGCTGCAGACGGTTACGAACAGTCGGAACTTGAAAGTCCGGTAGATGCACTCAAAAGCGAAGGTGCAACAGTAGAAATTATTTCCCTGAAATCCGGTGAAATTAAAGCCATGAAAGGTCATGAATGGAGCAATTCCGTAGCTGTAGATAAAACAGTTTCAGAAGCCAAAGAATCTGATTATGATGCACTGCTGCTTCCCGGCGGCGTTTTAAACCCCGATGCGGTGCGCGTTGACAAGGATGCGATAAAGTTTGTAAAGGATTTTTTCAGCAAGAATAAACCTGTTGCTGCCATCTGTCACGGGCCTCAGACGCTCATCAATGCAGAAGTGATAAATGGCGTGAAGATGACTTCATTTAAAGCCATTTCCAAAGATTTACAGAACGCGGGAGCAAACTGGGTAGATGAAGAAGTGGTAACCGACGGAAATCTTACCACCAGCCGAAAGCCCGAAGATTTACCCGCTTTCAACAAAAGAATTGTTGAAGAATTCGGAAAAGCATAATTCTAAAAATCCTTAAAATGCACGAAAAAATTCCGCCACAGAAAACCGGTGCAAAAAGCGACACCATTTCAGAAATCGAACTTGATACCCTACAGGAAGCAAAAGACCATTTCGACAGGGTGAAAAAGCGTTTCCTGGATGTAAATTGCTGGGAACTTTTTGCAGGAACTGAAAAGGCGGAATTTTCACTTCGTGACGGTAAAGGTGAATTATCGCTGGATCATCCGAAAGTCGGAGATTATTTCCGGATAAAAGTGCCGGGACTTCATAATCCTACCAGCGATGGATACGACTGGGTTCAGGTTGAAAAATTTGAAAAAGAGCAAGACGAAAATTCAGAATGTCTTTACATCAGAGTGCGGCCAACTTCTGATCCAACCAAACCTGAAGATACCACTGCGCACTTTTTTGATTCCAAAGCAACTTCCAATTTCCTCATTAAGAGAGAGGGAAAGAAAATTATTGCTGAAGTTCACGGAAGAAACGAAATTCCACACACTGAAAACCTGAATGTGATTGAAAAAATCCGGAACAGCCTCGTTGCTGTAGGCGGAATGATCGCAGGCAGTAAATTCCAGTGGAAATCGCTTACAGAAGGCCTCATTAAGCATGAAGAATAAAATCTACATTGGCTGCTCAGGATTCTCAAACCGCGACTGGAAAGGCTTTTTCTTTCCGAATGATTTACCGTCAAAAG
>JAHRWY010000107.1:0-4918 GCA_019104935.1 Kaistella sp. | reverse complement strand
CATAATGTTAGCGGTAGGCACCGTCGTATTTAACAAAGTGGAGAAAAGTTTTATGGACACCGTTTAAACCTTAACCTTATCCTCAACCTAAAAACATGCTCGCATTAAAAGCAGAAAATATATCAAAACAATACCGCCTCGGCCAGGTGGGTACTGGCACGCTTTCCCACGATCTCAACCGTTTCTGGGCACAGATCCGAGGAAAGGAAGACCCCTACCTGAAAATTGGCGATACGAATGACCGTGCGACCAAAGGAGACAGTGAATACGTTTGGTCCCTCCGCGACATCAATTTTGAGATTGAACAGGGCGACGCTGTAGGAATTATCGGCAGAAATGGTGCCGGCAAATCTACCCTGCTAAAACTGCTGAGCAAAGTGACCAAACCCACAACCGGAAAAATTTACACCAACGGCCGAATTGCCTCACTTCTAGAAGTGGGAACCGGTTTTCATCCGGAAATGACAGGCCGCGAAAACATCTTTCTTAATGGTGCCATTCTTGGAATGAACCGGAAAGAAATCACCAGAAAATTTGATGAAATTGTTGACTTCTCCGGCGTTGAAAGATATATTGACACACCGGTAAAGAGATATTCATCAGGAATGTATGTTCGCTTGGCTTTTGCCGTAGCTGCACACTTGGAATCCGAAATCCTTATCGTAGACGAAGTTCTGGCTGTTGGCGACGCCGAATTCCAGAAAAAATGCCTTGGCAAGATGGGCGATGTAAGCAAAGGCGAAGGAAGAACGGTGTTGTTTGTGAGCCATGACCTGAACGCTGTATCTCAACTCTGCAATACAGGGATTCTGCTGAATAAAGGTTTGGTTGAATATAAAGGGGCAATACGGGAAACTGTCTCAACTTACCTCAATTCCAACAACGATTCTGTGATTTATCTGAACCAAAAAGATAACTCGGCGAAACCCATGTTCATCAGAGAAATTCAGGTCGTAAAAACCAATGGCGAGGTAAGCAAAGAATATCTTTATAATGAACTGATCAACTTTAAATTTACCATAGGAATTAATGAGAAAGTAAAAGACACCAGTTTTTTCGTGACCATACTTGATTCAAGAAAAAGAAGGGTTTTTTCCTGCGAAAGAGAATTTGTCGATGAAACCATGACCTTAAGCATTGAACCAAACACCTTGGTAAGAGGCAATTATTCGATTCACGCCTTCATCAACCAGCCGAAAGTAGCACAGCTTGATGTGGCGGAAGATGTTTGCAAATTTACGGTAATCGATCCGGGTTCCTATTTATCCAAACATGGCGAATACGATTACGGATCGGTGTTCGGAAGATACGTCTGGGATTAAAAACATGATTATGAAAAGTATACTGCAGAAGTTCTACAGGCTAAATTTAAAAGCGTATCGGGAATATAAATACAGGAATAATGTCAATCCTAAAACCGGTATTTCAGGTAGTGAGCGCGAAAGACTGCTGCACTACCCTCCCTTCACGCCCGGAAAAACAACTTTATTTGGCGGAACTTTCACTTTTTCAGATGCTGCAGGTTACCTTCATTCAGTAGATGAAATTTTCGGTGAAGATGTGTATAAATTCAAAACTTCCAATAATTCGCCGTATATCATAGATTGCGGAGCAAATATGGGTTTAAGCATTCTCTATTTTAAGAAAAATTATCCCAACTCGACCATACTGGCCTTCGAACCGGATCATAAAACCTTCAATACCTTAAAAGAAAATACCGCTCATTTGGATGGAGTAACGACAAAAGAGGAAGCGGTGTGGACAGAAGATACAACACTTGAATTCTTCTCCGAAGGCTCGCTCGCCGGATCTGCAGTGGTAGATTTCGCCCATAAAAACAATAAAACCTCTGTTAGGGCAATTGATCTGAAAAAATACCTGAACAGAAAAATTGATTTCTTAAAAATTGATATTGAGGGCGCAGAGAATGAACTTATTTTTGATATAAAAGATCATCTTTTTCAAGTTGATAAAATGTTTTTGGAATACCACGGCTTGATTGATGAACCACAAAATCTGGGCGAAATCCTGAACCTTTTGAAAGAGACTGGGTTTCAGTATTACATCCGGTTAGCAGGTGAAACGCTGAAATTCCCATTCTGCGGTGAAAAACCTGTGAACTTCAATCAACAGCTGAATATTTTCTGTTACCGGGCATAAAATGATTTCAATAATTATCTCATCATACCAGCCAGAATATTTCGCTGCACTCGAAAAAAACATCGCAGAAACAGTTGGCGTGTCTTATGAAATCATAAAAGTTGACAATCCTGGACTTATGGGAATTTGCAAAGCTTACAACACCGGAGCCCGGAAGGCAAAATTTGAAAACCTGCTGTTCATCCATGAAGATATACTTTTTCACACCCAAAACTGGGGCGAAAAATTAATTACACATCTGGAAAATCCGGACACAGGAATTATTGGTGTCGCTGGTTCGGATTATGTGCCCACTGCACCCTGCGGGTGGTTTATTAACGGCCGTTCATTCCTTCATCTTATACAGAATAATAAAAGCCGTAGCCAACCACAACACATCAATTACACAAGTCAGAATAAGCATAGTGTATATGCATTGGATGGAGTTTTTCTCGCGATGCAGAAATCAAAATTCAATAATTCTAGCTTTGAAGAGGAGATCGGTGGGTTTCATGCTTATGACATCGACCTCAGTTTGCGTTTCGCAAAAAAATATAAAAACTATGTAATAGGTGATATTCTTATTGAACATTTCTCCGAAGGCAGTCCGGATAAAAATTTTACTGAAGGAAATATTTTAGTGCGTAAAAAATGGGGAAGCTCGTTCCAGACTGTTTATAGCAGGGATATTGAAATGGAATGTTTTGAAGGATTTCTGCACAGTTACTTCCGCTATTTTGGGATCAATGTAGTGAACGTTTTCAAGACAATTAGATTTATTCCCCGCGGTAGAATAATGGTGTCGGACTATATCCGTCTCTTAAAATCCTATTACCGCTATTTTAAGTATAGAAAATATTACGAAAAGAAATTCAGCGAAAGACTAAAATCCGCTTATGCCTAAACTCACCATAATAATTCCATATTATAAAATCTCTTATTTTAAAGAAACTTTGCGGTCTTTAGAACGGCAAACCTGCAAAAATTTCAAACTGTTTATCGGTAATGATGCTAGCCCCGAAAATCCTGAAAATCTGATTAAAGATATGCTGAAAACAACAGCATTTAATTATAAAGAATATACAGAAAATTTTGGCTCCCAAAACTTGGTGAGACAATGGGAAAGATGCATACACGATAGTGAAATTAGTGAATGGTTTCAAATTTTAGGCGATGACGATGTCATTAGCGAGAATTTTGTAGCGGAGTTTTATACAAACCTGGATGAAGTTGAACAGAACAAAAGCAACGTCATTAAATTCTCGCAACGCTGGATTGATGAGTACGGAAAACCATTTAAGGAATATACCGCTCAGCCAAAACTTCTTCTGGCGCTGGACAACTGGAAAGAAAAATACATTAAAGGACAGCGCTCCAGCCTCTCCGAACACATATTCCGAAAATCCGCTTACGAAAAGGTGAAATTTAAACATTTACCTTTGGCATGGGGAACAGATGACCTAGCGGTATTTGAGATCGCCGGCAAGACGCCGGTATATTTTATTGCCGATGCCCAGGTCGAAGTACGGATAAGTTCAGAAAGCATTTCCGGTTCCAGTCAACTCTTTCTTGAAAAACAGCGGAACGCCATTATTTTTGACACCTATTTTATCAATAAATATCATCATCTTCTGCCAAAAGAATTTATATTAGATAAAATTAATCAGCAGATAAGTTTTGCCTTTCATCATCACTTTTCAGATTTAAAACTTAATTTAGTTAAATATTATTGGCTACTCAAAGATTATAAAAGTTTAGTGAAGATTCCACTTATTTATTACCGAATACTTTTCGAAAAAGTAAAACTGTAAATAACCATGAGCATGATACAAACAATTAAGCAGATTTACTGGATACTGAATGAGTTTTACAGAGAAAATATTGCCGTAAATTCTATTGATCCTAAACTTAAAATCACCGAAAAAGACAAAAAGAAATTAAAATCTCACCCTTATCCAAATCTTGATTCAGTAACGGTTTACGGATCTAATTTTTATTACAATAATGGCGGGGCTTTACTTCATTCTTTAGAAGAGATTTTTCACCAGAAAGTATATAAATTTCATACCCAGAATAAAAGTCCGTTAATTATAGATTGCGGTGCCAATATAGGATTAAGCATGCTTTATTTTAATCGGCTATATCCCGATGCACGTATTATTGCGTTTGAACCGGACCATGATCTTTTCAGTATTTTAAAAAAGAACGCTGAAGAGCTTAAAAACAGCAATATTCAGGTTTTAGAAAAAGCAGTCTGGCATGAAGATACACCGCTTACTTTCTATTCGCAAGGCGGTTTATCGGGTTCTTTAGTAACTGATTTTGGTAAAGGAAACAACACCATCAATGTGGAAGCAATAGATTTAAGGAAATATCTTGAAACAAAGGTTGACTTTCTTAAAATTGATATAGAAGGGGCAGAAAACGAACTTTTTTTTCATTTAGGAGACCATCTGCAGAATGTTGAATATCTGTTCCTAGAATATCATTCCGTAAAAAATGAAGAGCAGATGCTTGGCGAAATTCTAAACCTCATCAAAAAAGCAGGGTTTGAGTATTATATTAAAATGGCCTCCGATTTAATTCAATATCCGTTTATGAAGTCGGAGCCCAAAAATTCTTTCAATGTGCAGATGAATATTTTCTGCTACAGGAGATAGTGTGTGTTCATCATTAATGGAGGTAAAAGAAAAATGATTTCAATAGTTATTTCTTATTCTAACAAAGAAAACTTCGCAAACGTTAGCACAAGTATTGCAGAAACTTGTGGTGAAGTTTT
>JAHRWY010000099.1:0-8114 GCA_019104935.1 Kaistella sp. | reverse complement strand
TTTTCAAATCTGAATTTTAAGAACAAAGCCAATAATGAAGAGCTGATAATGGATGCACGAACTTCGGATGCAGTCGCAATGGCTGTACGTTTCGATGCACCGATTTATACGACTCCTCAGGTACTGAGTGAGGCCGGAATTCTTCTGGAACTCGATGAGCCTGCACCTCAGGACAGCGATTCCGAGCATTTGGCAGCAGAAGGAGATTTGGCATCGCTTACTTTACAGGATCTTCAGAAACTTCTGGAAGAAGCGGTGAAAGATGAAGACTTTGATGCTGCGATGGAGCTTCAGCAGGAAATAAAAAAGAGAAATAAGAAGATTGAATAATATTGATAATTAAACTATGAATTTAAAATTACGACTTACCATTGTTAGCTTTCTGCAGTTTTTTGTGTGGGGAGCCTGGCTGATTACGATCGGTGTATATTGGTTCGAAACAAAACAATGGGGTGGCGAAGAATTTGGAAAAGTTTTTGCCACACTGGGAATTGCCTCTATCATTATGCCTGCTTTAACAGGAATTATTGCAGACCGCTGGATGAATGCTGAAAGATTATACGGCATCCTGCATATCTTTTACGGAATTACCCTGCTTTTCCTGCCACAAATTACAACTCCCGAGAATTTTTTCTGGGTAATGTTACTGGCAATGATGTTTTATATGCCGACCATCTCACTTTCAAATTCGATTGCATACTACGTTCTGAAAAATAATAATTTTGATGTTGTAAAGGTCTTTCCGCCAATTCGGGTTTGGGGTACCATTGGTTTTATTGCAGCGATGTGGATCACCAATCTTTCGGGAAATAAGGATTCGGGAAATCAGTTTTACATTGCTGCAGGATTTGCAATTTTGTTGGGAATTTATGCATTTACACTCCCAAAATGCCCGCCACAGAACTTAATTTCAAAAGATGCAACTTTCTCGGAAAAATTAGGGCTGAACGCCTTTGCGCTCTTGAAGGATTATAAAATGGCGCTTTTCTTCCTGTTTTCACTTTTCCTGGGAGCAGCTTTACAACTTACGAACATGTATGGCGATATTTACCTTTCAGATTTTGGTAAAATGCCCGAATATGCTGAAAGTTTCGTAGTGAAAAGATCCACGTTAATCATGTCGATTTCTCAGATTTCGGAGACGCTTTTCATACTTGCGATTCCGTTCTTTTTGAAAAAATACGGCATTAAAAATGTGATGCTCATTTCTATGTTTGCATGGGTATTGCGTTTCGGGCTGTTTGCTTATGGCGTGCCTGTAGGATTTGGTTTAGGACTTATTATTCTGTCCTGCATCGTGTACGGAATGGCATTCGATTTCTTTAATATCTCTGGTTCGCTTTTCGTGGAAACAACAACAGATTTCAAGATCCGTTCTTCCGCACAAGGCTTATTTATGATGATGACCAACGGTTTCGGAGCCATCATGGGAAGTTTGGTAAGTGGCTGGATGATTCAGAATTATTTTACCCTTCCGAACGGAGATAAAATGTGGCACGAAATCTGGCTTGTTTTTGCCATCTACGCTTTGGTCGTTGCGATATTATTTGCAATAATGTTCAAACACAAACATAATCCGGAAGTTGTAGCCGACGTAAAACATTAAAATTTCGCCCTGAAATAAAGCAAAACACACTTTTTTTAAAGTGTGTTTTTTTTTTGTAATTTGCCGTATTAAAATTTTAAAAATTACACATGCAAGAAGTATTCATCGTATCGGCAGTTCGTACGCCAATGGGCAGTTTTCTGGGCAGTTTATCAACCGTTCCCGCAACAAAATTAGGTTCAGCGGCCATTAAAGGAGCTTTAGAAAAAATTAATCTTGATCCGAAAATGGTTCAGGAAGTATATATGGGGAATGTACTTCAGGCAGGCGAAGGACAGGCGCCGGCACGGCAGGCAGCTTTGGAAGCAGGTTTGTCTAATGAAACGCCTTCTACCACAATCAACAAAGTTTGTGCTTCCGGGATGAAAGCGGTAATGATGGCTGCACAGTCCATCAAAGCTGGAGATCAGGATGTAATCGTAGCAGGTGGAATGGAAAATATGTCTTCAGTCCCACATTATTTTAACGCACGTAATTCAACCAAATTAGGAGATGTTAAAATGCAGGACGGTTTGGTTTTCGATGGTTTGACGGATGTTTACAACAAGGTTCACATGGGCGTTTGTGCAGAAAAATGTGCAGCAGAATACGAAATAACCAGAGCAGATCAGGATAACTTCGCGGTTGAATCATACAAGCGTTCGGCAAAAGCGTGGAGCGAAGGTAAATTTAATGATGAAGTAGTTCCGGTTGAAATTCCGCAGAGAAAAGGTGAACCCATTATTTTTTCTGAAGATGAAGAGTACAAATCCGTAAACTTCGACAGAATCGGGACTTTACCAACGGTTTTCCAGAAAGAAAACGGAACAGTGACTGCGGCAAACGCTTCAACATTAAACGACGGTGCTTCGGCTTTGGTTTTAATGTCCAAACAAAAAATGGAGGAATTAGGTTTAAAACCTTTGGCGAAAATCGTTTCTTATGCTGACGCAGCTCATGAACCGGAATGGTTTACCACAGCTCCGTCTAAAGCTTTACCAATTGCGCTTAAAAAAGCAGGTCTTGAAATTTCAGATATTGATTTCTTTGAATTTAATGAAGCTTTTTCGGTTGTAGGATTGGCAAACAATAAAATTTTGGGACTGGATGCTGAGAAAGTAAATGTAAACGGAGGTGCGGTTTCCCTGGGTCATCCGCTCGGAAGTTCAGGATCGAGAATTATTGTTACTCTAATCAACGTTCTTAAACAAAACAACGGAAAATATGGTGCCGCCGCAATCTGCAACGGTGGCGGCGGTGCAAGTGCGATGGTGATCGAGAATCTATAAATTGTAATCTGCACATTCGCTTTAATAATGAAGCCATTAAGAATTATTAATGAATTTTTTCATCAGATTCTTAATGGTTTTTCTATTTTTGTTCATTAATAAACTATTCCGATGCCCGATAACGATAATCTTACGAACCAAAACATTAAGAATAATCCCAAAATCATGAAAGCCTGGGCTTATTATGACTGGGCCAATTCAGTATATTCTTTGGTAATAACTTCTACCATTTTTCCGATTTATTATTCGATTCTTACCACTGCAACAGAAAAAAGCGAATATGTTGCAGAAACCGGGCAGTGGATAAAAGTTCCGGTAAGACATATGATTACGTTATTTGGTAAGCAATACCAGCCGGATGCGATTTACGGCTATTCGCTTACGATTTCGTTTCTGATTGTAGTTTTGCTTTCACCAATCCTCTCTTCTCTTGCCGACACCATCGGGAACAAAAAATCTTTTCTGCAGTTTTTCTGTTATTTAGGTGCAACTTCCTGTATGGGATTGGCCATGTTTACAGGCATGCAGAATGTTTTTCTCGGACTGTTGTTCAGTATTACGGCGAGTGTAGGTTTTTGGGGCAGTTTGGTATTTTATAACTCATTTCTCCCCGATATTGCAACACCGGACAAACAGGATGCTCTTTCTGCCAAAGGATATGTTTACGGATATTTAGGATCTGTAGTATTGGTCGTAATCTGTCTTGTTTTGATTCAGGTTTTCGCAAAAACTCCGGAGGAAGCTAAAATGTACACCCGCATTTCTTTCCTTCTTACAGGAGCCTGGTGGTTTGGGTTTGCACAGTACACCTTCAAGCATCTGCCACAGTTCGGGAATGTAAAAGACCAGTTGCCGAAAGATCTCGTGTTGCTCAATTATAAAAATATCTTTAAAAAACACGAAGAACAGGGCGGTTTCTGGGAAGTTTTAAAAGACAATATCGATTTCTATATTGATATTGCGCGACAGAGTTTCCGCGAACTCTTCAAAGTCGGAAGATCTTTGTTTGCAGACCGCAATCTGAAATTTTTCCTTTCCAGTTTTTTCTTTTACAGTGTGGGAATGCAGACGATTTTTTTAATGGCAACGCTCTTCGGCAAAAGCGAAATTAATCTTCAGCAGGACAAATTGATTCTTACTTTGTTGCTCATACAGATTGAAGCTATTTTTGGTGCGCTGTTCTTCTCTTGGTTATCAAGGAAAATCGGCAATAAAAATGTTATTTCAATCGCAATTATTTTGTGGATTGTAGCTTGTTTATCAGCTTATTATCTTAACAAAGAAAA
The DNA here is from genome assembly GCA_019104935.1 of Kaistella sp. GTDB lineage: Bacteria > Bacteroidota > Bacteroidia > Flavobacteriales > Weeksellaceae > Kaistella. The sequence goes on along the minus strand of JAHRWY010000099.1, from coordinate 3,954 downwards.
CCCAAATGTCGAATATCAGTTTTACGGAATCGCAGGAATTATCGGACTTGTAATGGGTGGTTTACAGGCAATGTCCCGATCTACCTATTCAAAATTACTGCCGGAAGATTCCATGGATAATACTACCTTTTTCAGCTTTTACGATGTTTTGGAAAAACTGGCGATCATTTTAGGAACATTTATTTTTGCGACAATGATCGAGAAGTACCATAACATGAGGTTTGCGGCCCTTTCAATGTCGATATTTTTCTTAGCAGGATTGGTACTGATTCGATTTTTAAAGGTAAAAATGGTAAAAGAAAAATAAGTATTTGATTGTTTAAAAATATTGCAGTATTCTGGCGCTATTTTTGAATATCACACAATATATTTCTAAAGATATTTTTTGTAAATTTGCAACTGAAAATCAACGGATTAAATTAAAGAATGACAAATCCACTTTTTTACGCTAAAATCCTTTTATTCGGTGAATACGGTATTATCGAAGATTCTCAGGGTCTTACGGTGCCGTATAGTTTCTATAAAGGAACGTTGAAGTTTTCTGATTTAAGCAGCGAATTCGAAAAAAAATCGAATTTATCTCTTAAAAAATATTCAGATTATTTAATGAATGTTGAGTTGGATGAAAAATTTAAACTCAATATCGCTGGTTTTCAAAAAGACATTGCTGACGGACTTTTCTTCGATTCGAATATTCCACAAGGATATGGCGTGGGAAGTTCAGGTGCCTTAGTCGCTGCAATTTTCGAAAAATATTCTTTCATAAAATATACGCCTGAAAGTATTTCCAAAGACGAACTTAAAGAGCTTAAAAAAGTTTTTGGCATGCTGGAAAGTTATTTTCACGGGAAAAGTTCGGGAATAGATCCTTTGATCTGTTACATGAACCTTCCTATACTTATTGAAAACAAAGAAAATGTTGACCGGGTTTCTATTCCGAAAAGTGAAGAGGGCAAAGGCGCGATTTTTTTAATCGATTCCGGAATGACTGGCGAAACGGGACCCATGGTTCAGATTTTCTTCGAAAAAATGAAAACCGAGGGCTTCCGTAAGACCATGAAAGAAGAATTTATCCGCTACAATAATGCCTGTATCGATACTTTCCTGAAAAAAGAAATGAATCCGTTTTTCAGAAATCTGAAAAGCTTATCAGTTTGGGCTTACGAACATTTCAAACCAATGATTCCGGAAAGCATTTATAAAGCCTGGAAAAACGGCCTCGATACCAACGCTTATTATCTTAAACTTTGTGGCAGCGGTGGCGGTGGTTATATTTTGGGTTTCACCAAAGATTACGCAAAGGCGGAAAAAATGCTGGAAGGATTTCAGAAAGAAGTCATCTACAGATTCTAAATTTTCAAATCGTAAAAAATAATTGTTTTTATCTGAAGCGGGCTTAAATGAAGAAAAAACCTATTTTTTACAGAACATCGCAGCTTGTTGGCTTTCTCCTCGGAGCACGTATTTTCGTCGCGGTATTACTTACGTTTGCATTATACGTTTCCACTTTTTTTCTTTTTAATCAGGAAGAGAGTCTGAGGGATTTTGTTTTCGATTTCAAAGTTCACGGGATTATTTTCTGTACTGTTTTAAGCATTTTGGCGGGCGGAATTATCAACCAGTTCTATGACCGTGAAAAAGACCAGCTTACAAAGCCTTTCCGGACTAAGATTCAGAATTTCTTAAAACAGAAATATTTTCTTTACGCCTATTTAATTTTAGTTGCAATTTCGCTTACGACGGCGTTTCTTATTTCGCAGCGGGTTTTCTACTTTTTCCTGATTTATCAGTTTTTTATGTGGTTTTACAGCCATAAACTCAGTAAAATTCTTATACTGAATAACATCACTTTTGTAAGTTTGACCCTTTATCCTTTTTTTGGAATGTTGGTGTATTATCACACATTTTCAGGTAAAGTGTTTCTGATGGCAGTTTTTCTGTTTGTGATGCTTTTGATGATCGATATCGTGAAAGATATTTTAACCAAAAATGCGGATAAAATTTTTGGTTATACGACGATTCCCAATACTTTTGGAACGCGCAATGCAGTGAATGTTGTCGTGGCACTTTCCGTCTTGTTATTTACTGTTTCAATGCTGATTATCAGCAACACAGGAATTCACAGCATTCTGCCACTTTATTTTGCCGGCGGGTTATTTGTAATCATTTTGGCGGTTTATCTTCTCTTAAGTTCAGTGAAAAAGTCGAATTTTATTGTACTCAATATTTTAAGGATCTGGGTTTTTGTCGGAATTATTGCCATGCTGCTGGATGGTATCATTGAAAGATTTTAAAAAAAATTACTTCTCTTTAAATACATTTATTTTAGTACTTAATGGTTGAATCTGAGCCGTTTAAAAAGAATTGTCGATATATCAGCGAATTAGTTTTATCTTTGCAAAAATTTTTCAGACAATGAGCCGAGACAGAAACAGCAACAACAAACCCAAAAAAGTAAGAATTTCTAAAATTTCCAACTCCGGAAGTTCAAGACCAGCTCCTTCACGTGCCCGTGTTTCAAAACCTGAAAATTCAGAACCTAAAAAACCAGCCAAAGCCCCAAGAGAGCCAAGGCTGATGTCTCAATCGGAAGCAAAATCTTTCGAAAAAACTTTCGACAAGCCTGCATCCCGTAAACCTGCAGGAAAAAGATCCGGAAAATCATTTGATACCCGTGATAAATACGAAAAAGGAGACCGGAAATCCGGAACTAAACTTTTCAAAAATTACGAAAGACCACAAGGCGAAAACGAGAAAACCAGATCTTTTGTTCAGAAAAGAAGATTCGATAAACTCGCCAAAGAAACGCCAAAAGAAAGCATCCGTTTAAATAAATACATCGCCAATTCCGGAATATGTTCCAGAAGAGAAGCCGATGAACTGATCACCCAGGGATTGGTTCAGGTGAACGGAAAAGTAGTCACAGAAATGGGCTATCAGGTTCAGAAAACCGATAAAGTAATTTTCGACGGACAGGGAATTACGCCTGAAAAACCGGTGTATGTGCTTTTAAATAAACCTAAAGGCTACATTTCAACCACTAAAGACGAAAAAGCCAGAAAAACAGTATTGGATTTAGTTGCCAATGCCTCACCATACCGACTTTTTCCTGTGGGTAGGCTCGACCGTTCTACCACTGGCGTTATTCTGCTGACCAACGACGGACACATGACCAAAAAATTAACGCATCCTTCCTTCAACATGAAGAAAATTTATCATGTTACCTTAGACAGAAAACTCGACAGAGCCGACCTGAATGCAATTGCTGAAGGAATCCGTTTGGAAGAAGGTGTCGCTGAAGTCGACAGTATTTCATATATCGAAGGAAAACCGAAAAACGAAGTGGGAGTTGAAATCCACATCGGCTGGAACAGGGTAGTGCGAAGAATTTTCCAAAGGTTAGGTTACGAAGTTGAAGCACTCGACAGGGTAATGTTCGCAGGATTAACCAAGAAAAATATCAAGCGCGGACACTGGAGAATTCTTACCGATCTCGAAGTGAACAATCTTAAAATGATGTAATATTCTAATGATTGACTGCTAAATACAAAGCCTTTCTGTTTTTTCAGAAAGGTTTTTTTTCGTACACTCAAAATATTTCTGTAACAAATATTTTAAATTGCTACTTACTTCACAGATTACTGCATGATGCCAACACTGGAAAAAGAATTTTTAGAAAGAATAGAAAAACACAAAGGGGTGATTTTCAAGATTTCTAAAATGTACATGGATAATTTCGACGACCAGAAGGATCTTTTCCAGGAAATTACATTCCAGGTTTGGAAGGCTTATCCGTCTTTTGAAGGCAGAAGTGCTTTTTCCACATGGCTTTACAGGATCGCGCTTAATACCGCAATTGTATTTTTAAAAACTGAAAAAAAAAGAAGTTTCATTAAAAATGATGAAGTCGCAGATTTTAAAGTAAAGCATGAAGATTACAACGATGAAGAGGAA
>JAHRWY010000095.1:0-11881 GCA_019104935.1 Kaistella sp. | reverse complement strand
GTGGGAATAGGGACCGAAGAAGGCGCACCGATTCCTGAATATGTCTTCGGCCAGCTGATGGGTTATAAAACTGATTTAACCGGCCAAACAGTCATTTCTAAAAGACAGACCAATGCGCTGAAGAATATTGCTGAAGAAACGGGCGGCGCTTATGTTGACGGAAATAGCCTGGACGGAGCCACCTCACAGATTATCGATGCGCTGGCAAAATCTTCTTCCTCCTCGGAAACATTGGTAAAATCGCAAAACGCAATTCATTATTATCAATATTTTTTAGGCGTATCCATCATTCTTTTTCTTTTCATTTTTCTCTTAAATCCCAAAAGGGAGTTTAATATTTAATTAATATTCAGGTGATTCGGTGTATTTTTAACCGAATTTTAACAAAATCAGCTACTAAACTTAACAATTAAAGGGATAATTTTGCAGTAATGAATCGCAATTTACTTTTCACATTTGTATTATTAATTTTTTGCACTGTCTTTTTCCCGGCACAGAAGAGTTACAATACCCTTGTTTTTGAAGGCAATAAAGAATTTGATAAGAAGAACTACGAATCTTCTTCTTCTAAATACATGGAGGCCATCAAGATGAATGAAAAAGATTTCAGCGCACACTACAATCTCGGCAATTCACTTTACAAAAGAAAAATGTTTGCAGAAGCTACCGCGGAATACGAAAAGGCCGAAAAATTAGCTACAACAATTCCGGATAAAGCTGCTGCACTCTATAATTTGGGCAATACCCACATGCAGACAAACAATACCAAAAAGGCAGCTGAACTTTACAAACAGGCCCTGAAACAGGATCCTTATAACGAAACCATCCGCAAGAATTATGAAATCGCGATGCTGAAGGAAAAAGAAAAGCAGGAAGAGAGTAAGCAAAAAAATAATTCCGGTGGCGGTGGTGGCAATGATGAAGACAAGGATAAAAACAAAGGCGATGAAAAAGGCGACACTCCACAAAATCAGTCGGGGCAAGGCCAGAAAAACAAAGGTGAAGGCGAAGGCGATGATCCTAATAAAAACGATAACGCAGGCAAAATGCCTAAAGACCTTGAAAATTCAATCCTTAACCGTGTAGAAAACAAAGAAAGGGAAACCGCAAAAAGGATTCTCAATAAGAATTCCTATTCGATGCCACAGAGCAACGAAAAGGATTGGTGATGAAAAACAGAATTCCATACATATTATTTCTTTTCTCGACGATATTAATTTATGGTCAGGTAACTTTGGCTGTGTCTGAAGTAAAGGAGCAGAAAGTAAACCAACCTTTCAACCTCACGGTTTTGCTCGAAATTGCCGGTGAGAATATGCAGCAGGAAACGCCGCTCAGAATGCCCGACACTTCCAAGTTCGAGATTATCGGGACCGCATCTGAGCAAAACACCATTGTTCTTGATGCCAAAAAAGGTAACGTATTAAACCAAATGGTTTACCAAATGGTTCTAAGCCCGAAACGTGCAGGGAAAATTACATTCGGCTCTGTGCTGGTAACCGTAAACGGCAAGATTTACAAGACCGAACCCTTCGAAATCAATGTAAGAGAAAACGATAAAAAATCTTCAGTAGCTTCTCATTCAGACGAGGTTTATCTCAATATGGAGGTGAAGGATAAAGAGGTTTACAAAAACGAACCCACCATTGCAATTCTTCGTGCATACAGCCGGGATTACAACAATTTCAGGAAAGTGGGGAACATTCACTATCCCAAGGATAAAAGCATCCGGATTAAACCCGTGAGTTTTGCCAAATCCGAAATCGAATCCCATTCAGATATTGCGTCACAGGTTATTGCGGTATTTATGATTTTTCCTTCAGAGACCGGTAACATCGATGTACCGCCTGTATCAGTATCAATTTCAGGAACTTCAAAACAAGAAAAAATATCCTCAAACAAAGTAAGGCTGAACGTAAAAAAACTTCCGTCCGGAATGCCGGCTCATTTTAAAAATGCAGTAGGAAATTTTGATGTTTCTGTGGCAAATAACAGTACAACCGGAGTTTCGGAAGTAGAAAAACCAGTAAACGTTTCGGTGCAGATTTCGGGATCGGGGAATTTCGGGACGCTGCACTTACCAAAAATGGTAAACTCTGCAGATTATGTATTTTTCGAACCTAAAATTTCAGTAAAAACCAGTGCAAAAGAAAACGGACTGAGCGGCATACTGAAAGCAGAGTATGTGGTGATTCCAAAACGGCCAGGCCCAATCAGCATCAATTTCGAGCATTTTTCTTACTTTAATCCTGAAGAGAAAAAATATGTTGATTTAGGATCAAAATCCATCGTTTTAAATGTAAAAACCCCGCAACAGATTGCCGAAGCAAAAACGACGCTTGAAAAAGTGAATGACTACACGAACAATGTTCTGGAAACCGTGAATACACCAGTTCTTCAGACTCATAATTTAAAAGTGAAAGATAAAAGCACGATCAACTGGAAGATTGTTTTCGGAAATCTGGCTTTAATGGCAGGGCTTCTCTCTCTCTTCCTTGTGGTAAAGAAAAAGCTAACCCAGCGCAGTATAAAACCTGTGATAGAAACAAAGCCAATCACCACCATTGCAGAAACGGAAGAACTCATCAGAACCAGATTAAATATTCAGCTCGAGGACAATATTGATTATTTAAAAAAATTGGCAGAAAATAAAGATTTCACAAAATTCGTTTCAGTTTACGGTGAATTGAATGCGGAGACGAAAGAAAACCTCGGCTTGCTTACCGAATCCGATTTAAGGAAATATCTTGAAACACATAAAGGTCAGAAGTTTGCGGATGAGTACAGAGCACTTTCAGAACAAATTCTGGTCGAAAAATACGCGCCATATCATTCCGATGAACATATCGATGAGCTTTTAAAATCAATTGTCAGAATATATTCTCAGATCAGGCAATAATCATTTATTTTTTATATTTTTGCGAAATTAATAATTTAAAAAATGCTTGACTCTTTCTCTTTAAAAGAAACGCTTACCACTACCATGGTACTTTTTGCTGTAATCGATATAGTAGGCTCCATCCCTATTATCGTAAGTTTAAAGCAGAAATTCGGGCATATTGAATCAGAAAAAGCTGCGATTGTTTCGGGCATTCTGATGATTTCATTTCTTTTTATCGGGAATAAAATCCTGAAATTTATTGGGGTAGACGTCAATTCATTTGCAATTGCAGGTGCCTTCGTGATTTTTATTATCGCTGTGGAAATGATTCTGGGTATCGAAATCCAGAAACACCATGAAGCAAAATCTGCCTCGATTGTTCCTATCGCCTTCCCACTCATTGCAGGCGCCGGAACACTTACCACTACCCTTTCTTTACGTGCGGAATATCATGATATTAATATCATATTGGGAATCGTGCTCAATACAATTTTCGTATATTTGGTGCTGAAATCAGCAAACTGGATCGAAAGAAAACTGGGCGACGGAACGCTGCAGGTGTTACAGAAAGTATTCGGAATTATTCTTCTTGCGATTTCGATTAAGCTGTTTACAACCAACTTTGCACAGTTGATCACCACTTACGTTAAATTTTAAAGACCCATAAAATGCATCTTTTTTATAAAATATTCTTAGTGTTATTCGTAATTTTCATTGGCTTCAACCTGTATGCAATGGAATGGCAGCTGGGTTTCTGGCACGAAGAAAATGCTAAATTCATTTTATCAATTTCAGCAGCAATTGTGGGAATTCTGGTAGTTTTTGTAATGCATACCTTAAGCAGGTTTGCGGCAAAAAAGTAATTCGCAGGATTTAAAACCTCATCACATCTTTTACCACTCCGTTATTCTGGGTAAACTGTAAAAGTTCTTTTACAATAAATTCCCTGATCGCATCTTCTTCACTGCCAGCTGGGAAAAGCAAATGTACATTAGCTCCTGCATCCAAAGTGAAAAACAGCGGCAATCCGGTGTCTTTACGGAAGTCCCAAATTTTATTGATAACTGCCAGCGTGCCCGTTTTCATAAGGATAAACGCAGGATCACTCATCATCATCATGGCGTGAAGCGTAAGTGCTTCGTGTTCTACCAGCTTAATGAAATTCGGCATATCACCGTTTTTCAAGATCATTTTTAAAGCCGCAAAATTTTCGTGCGCTTCCTGAAATCTTCTTTCAGCGTAGGGATTGGTGTTCATTAAACCATGACCAACAGTGGAACTTACGGATTTTTCGCCTTCATGAATCAGAAGAACCCAGTCGTTGAAACTTTTAAAAACTTCATGAATCTCATCATTCGGATATTGTACCGCGTAAAGATCAGCGCTGTCTTCCACTTCTTTTGTTGTTCCCCATACCACCAAACCGTCGTACAGACTCCGACACGCGCTTCCGCTGCCTAATCTCGCAAGAAAACTCGCCTTCCGGATTTTAAAATCACAATCCTGAATACCCGAAAACTGCTGCTCAAGCTCCATTAAACATTTGGCGATAGCACCAAATCCCGATGCAGAACTTGCAATTCCCGAACTGTGAGGAAAAGTATTTTCGGTTTTTATGACGTATTTCCCTTTTAAAATCCAAGGAAGAAATTCCTCTATATTGCGGAAATATTTTTCGATTTTTTCGGCAAATTTCTTCTCCTCATTGCCGGCAAGAAACGTTTGTACAGAAAATTCTTCATCTTCCAAAAACTCCATCGAAGTATTTGTTTTACAGTTATTTAACGTATAACTAATGCTTGGATTGGCGGGAATCTGGTTTTTATACTTTCCCCAATATTTGATGAGCGCAATATTCGACGGGCAGCTTGAAACCACTGTTTGTGTGGAGATGCTGTAGTTTTTATTTCCTGTAAATTCGTTCATTTTTTCAATTAATTAAGTTGCATTATGCAGTATACAATTTTTCGATCAACGCTGCATATTTGTGCATTACCACATTTCTTTTCACCTTTAGCGTGGGTGTAATTTCGCCGGTGTTTATTTCAAATTCCGCCGGCATCAGTACAAATTTCTTCACTTTTTCGAAACCGGACAGGCTTTTCTGTATTTCTTCGAGTTTTTCGCGGTAAAATTCTTTTACTTTTTCCGAATCCACGATTTCCTGCCAGGTGGTAAAGGGAATGTTCATTTTTGGAAGCTGCTCTTTCAGCGCTTCAAAATTCGGAATAATCAACGCAGTTACAAAAGGCTTATCCTCCGCCACAATCATTGCCTGATTGATAAAATTATTGTTTGAAAGTAAATTTTCAATAGGTTGCGGCGTGATATATTTTCCGTTGGCCGTTTTCATTAAATCTTTGATTCTGTCGGTAATGTACAGATTTCCTTTTTCATCAAATTTACCTGCATCTCCGGTTCTGAACCAACCATCTTCCGTGAAAACCTCGGCTGTTTCTTTCGGTAATCTGTAATAACCCTTCATCACTCCGCTTCCTTTGGCCAGAATTTCATTATTCTCACTAATCTTAAGCTGCGTATCACCCAGTGGAGTTCCGGCGCTTCCGTGCTCATACTTAGTAAACGGAAAAGCAGTTAATGTAGCAGTAGTTTCCGTAAGCCCATAACCCACCGTCATATGAATACCCATCGCATCGAAGAACTTGGTTACTTCCGGGGATACTGAAGCGCCGCCGCAAGGCATAAACCAAAGTTTCCCGCCCATTTTTTTCTTTATTTTGTTGAAAACCAGAAGATCAGCGATGTTATTTTTAAATCCAAGACTAAAAGGAACGGGTTTTTCGAGCCGCTTTAATTCTGAAACCTGAGTTCCTACATTTATTGCCCAGTTAAAAATCTTCTTCTTAGAATCTGAACCATTCTGAACCATTTCGTTGACGCCGGCATAAATTTTCTGATAAAATCTTGGCACCGCACACATCATGGTAGGTTTTACTTCGGTTAATGCGTGGGCGATAAGCTTGGTATTTTCCAGGAAATATACTTTTGCACCGCCGTACAGTGCCAGCAATGTCCAGCTTCGTTCAAAAACGTGGGTCAGCGGGAGAAATGCAAGTGAGGTCTCGTTCTCGAAGTTTTTAAATTTGAAAAAACCGAAGTGCGCCCTGATCGCATTGTGAAAATTCCCGTGCGTAAGCATTACCCCTTTCGGTACGCCGGTAGTTCCGGAAGTGTAAATAATGGTCGCCAGATCATCGTCTTCTTTTTGAACAATATCAAAATGTTCTTCCGCTTTCTTGATGAAATCTTCAAAATAAATGCTTCGGTCTTTTTTAATCCAGATGGCTTTTTTTGAAACGACAATCTGCTGCAGCGTGTTCTCTTTATTAAGAATTTCGAAAGCGGCATCATACTGTTCCTGGTTGCCGACCAATATAATTTTAGCTTCAGAATCATTGATGATGTATTCTGCCTGCGAACCGTTGTTTGTAGAATAAATCGGCACGGTAACAGCGCCCAGAGCGAGAATCGCAAGATCGAAAGTAATCCATTCAGCGGAGTTATCGGAGTAAATTGCTACCCGGTCGTTTGCAGAAATTCCGGCTTCTTTCAATGCGTTTGCGGTTTTGAAAACCATCCTGCGGAAATCGAGCCAGTGTATTTCTTTCCATACGTCCTTCTTTTTAAAACCTATCGCAGGTTTTATGGAGAACTTCTCTGCATTTGTATTCAAAAATTCTGCGAAATTCATCTTACTCTTTTTTACTTTTTTTATCAGTTCTGTAATTTTCCAGGTGGAAATCGATGCTGTCATTCACCGGAATGAACTTAAATCCCAGCGTCTTTACAATTTTATCATTACTTACATTGCTCATGCTGGTAACTGACTCTGTGTTAACTTTATCTACCATTCTTAAAGGCGAAAAAAGCCATCCAAAAACAAAGTTCAAAACTCTACCGACCGTAAGCAACGCTGAAGGAATAATTTTCGGGCCAGAAAGTCCCATTTTTTGTCTTACATACGACGCTACTTCAGCATAGCGTTTATTTTCTGAAATCAGGATAAAGCGCTCGTTAAAAATATTGTTATCCATGAGTTCGATGGATGCCTTTGCCACATCGCGCACATCTACATAAGAAGCTCCTCCGGAAAAGGTGTACGGTTTGGCAAGATTTGCAAACAGCATTCCGCTGCTTTGCGTCCAGTTTCCGCTGCCGATGATGATACCTGGGTTTACGATTACAGTATTCAGTCCTTCTGCTGCGGCGCGCCAAACTTCCATTTCAGAAAAATGTTTGGAAACGGCATAGGCAGAATGATCTAATTTCTGGTTGTAATCTGAATTTTCATCGGTTTCATCTTTTTCATTTACACCGTCGAGCACCGCAATAGAACTTACAAAACAGAATTTCTTCACCTGGCTTCCTTCGCACGCATAAAGCAAATTTCTGGTTCCTTCGATATTGGTATGATACATCCTGCGCTGATCGGCGGGATGAAAACTTACCGTCGCGGCGCAGTGATAAACCTCTTCAATTCCCCGGAGTGCATTTTCGAGGGAGAACATGTTATCGAAATCTACATCGACCCATTTAATCCTGTCGAAAAAAGCCTCAGGAGTGTAGGTATAAAATTTATAGGAATCTTTTACTTCCTCGATATTACTTGATTTGCGTTTTGCGGCCACCACAGATTTACCCTGTTTCAACAACTGTAAAACGATAACCCGTCCGAGAATTCCTGTGGCGCCGGTAACTAAGATCATTTTTAAATTTTAGTCTATTCTGTTTTCGGAAAGAAAATCTTTCACTGCTTCATTGAAATCCTTAGGATTTTCTGCCTGAACCCAATGTCCGGCATTGTGTATTTTTATGACAGAAGCCTGCGGGAACTGCTGCTTGATCTGAAATTCGTCCTGTGGCAAAATGTAATTTGATTTTGCACCGGCAATAAAAAGAGTTTCTCCCGAAAACACACCGAATTTTATTGCGTTCGAAACAAACTCGCTGTATTTTTCCGAAAGGGTTTTCAGATTAAAGCGCCAGGCCAGTTTTTTATCATCAGTCCAGTATAAATTTTTTGCTAAAAACTGAATCACCGATTTTTCCGGAATATACTGTTGCAGCACTTCTTCCACTTCCTGTCTTGTGCTTATATTTTCAAAATCTACACTTTCCAGCGCTTTCAGGATTCCCTGATGATGTGGCGGGTAAGCTTTGGGGGAAATATCTACAACAATTAATTTCTGCACTTTGATGGGATATTTAATAGCAAACTGCATCACGGCTTTTCCGCCAAGAGAATGCCCCAGAAGATTGGCTTTTTCGATGTGATGAAAATCCATATAATGGGAAATATCATGCGCAAGATCGTCGTGAGACATTTCTGTAGAATGGAAACTTTTCCCGTGATTTCTTAAATCGATAAGGTGAACAGGAAAAAACTCGCCCATTTCTTTGCCGAAACTTCCCCAGTTATCGAGCATACCGAAAAGGCCGTGAAAAACGAGGAGCGGAGTTCCCGGTTTGTCCTGCCCGTAGATTTTAGAGTGTAGAATTTCCATTTATAATAATTTAAAGGTCAAAATTAACATAAATTTCGGCGAAAAGCCAATAAATACTGAATATAAAAAACGGGCTAAAGCCCGTTTCACACTACTTTTACCATTTCGTCAATCTCTTCAGATAAGCTTGAACCGTATTTTCAAGGCCCATATACAACGCTTCAGAAATTAAAGCGTGACCTATTGAAACTTCCAACAGATTCGGGATCTGATCTGAGAAATATTTCAGGTTTTCCAGACTTAAATCGTGTCCTGCGTTAACACCAAGACCATATTTTTCCGCTTCTTTTGCTGTTTCTACGTAGGGTTTTATAGCTTCTTCTTTATTTCGACTGTAATTTTTAGCGTACGCTTCTGTGTACAGCTCAATTCTGTCGGTGCCGGTTTCTGCGGCGAACTTTACCATTTCCGGATTTGGATCAAGGAAAATTGAGGTTCGGATTCCTGCTTTTTTAAACTCTGAAATTACATTTTTCAAAAAACCGAGATGCATTTCGCAATCCCAGCCTGCGTTGGAGGTAATCGCGTCATCAGCATCCGGAACCAGCGTCACCTGCTCCGGCTTAATTTCGAGAACCATATCGATGAACGGACGGTGCGGATTTCCTTCAATATTAAATTCTGTACTGACCAAAGGTTTCAGATCATACACATCTTTTCGGGTAATATGTCTTTCGTCCGGCCGTGGATGAATCGTAATTCCCTGCGCACCAAATTCCTGAAGTTTTACCGCAGCTTCTGTTACACTGGGCAGTTCGCCACCTCGGGCGTTTCGGATCGTTGCAATTTTATTGATATTTACACTAAGTTTTGTCATAGTTATTGAATTTTTGCAAACTGTATTACTTCAAGGTCAAATTCCTTCGAAGCTACAAGAAGGTGATCGAAAATATCAGCCTGAATTTCCTCATAATTTGCCCATTGGGAATCGTTGGTAAAACAGTAAATCTCCAGCGGCATTCCCTGCGGTGTATTTTCGAGCTGGCGAACCAGAATTGTTCCTTCCTGATCGATGTTGCGGTTATTTTTAAGATAATTGAAAACATATTCCCGAAAAACACCGATATTGGTAAGCTGTCTTCCGTTAATCAGCAGTTCGGCATTAGCGATGAGTTTTCTTTCCTCCGCCATCTCCGATTTTTTCTGTTCGAGATAATCCTTTATTAAATTGACTTTGGCTAAACGCTCCAAAGTTTCTGCATCCAGGAATTTAAAGGAATTGATATTGAAAATAATCGACCGTTTGATTCTTCTCGTATTGCTTTCAGACATTACCTGAATATTCTTGATTTCAGTCGTAAGAAAATCGTAAGTCGGAATCGTAGAAATAGTTTTATCGAAGTTCTGGATTTTCGTTGTCAAAAGATTGATATCCTGAATATTCCCTTCCAGATTATATTTAGGAATTCCGATCCAGTCACCTACTTTCAGGTTTTTGGAAGTTGCCACATGAATTCCCGTCACAAATCCTAAAATTGTATCGCGGAACACCAGAACCAAAACTGCAGTAATCGCTCCCAAACTTCCCAAAATTGTGGAACCGCTTATACCGAAAATAACACTGATTGCAATGACGGATGACACAAAGACTCCAAAAATCTTTACACTTTGAGAAACCGCATTCAGGGCAATGATATTATAATAATCCTGCTTAATGGTAAAGTAATTTCTGAAGGCGCTTAAACCACGGTAAAGCATTCCTGCCACGACGAAAACAATCACTAAACCAATAATCCTTTCTAAAAATATAAAACTTTTAGGATGTCGTCCATAAAAAAAGGAATCAACAGCAAAACTGGCAAATAAAACTGCAATAATATGAGCAAAAGAATTGGTGATTTTAGCTACATAAATTGATTTCATCACCGGATATTTATTGTTGTCGTACAACAATTTAAAAATACTGTTGATGATTACTTTAACCACTAAATCAACCAGATAAATTAGCCCAGCAAAAACCACGAATTTTGCCAGAATCTGGAAGAGTGTCGCCCAGTTACTTGAAACATTATTCTTGATAAAAAAATGAAGAGTGTCGCTTATTGCCTGTAAAAAATTTTTGGTATTTGTAAGTTCGTCATTCATTACAGCAAAAATAAGAAATCCGATTGTGTTTATAGGATTAATGCGTATTTTTAACAAAATTTATCATTCATGGATACCACTTTAATTCAGCTCATCAGCATTGTATTACTCATTTTGGGAATTCTGGGAACTTTTATTCCGGTTTTACCCGGTTTGCTTCTGAGTCTTTGCGGACTGCTCATTTACAAATTCGGCACAGATGCACCGCTGGAAATGGTTTATATCTGGATTTTCGTATTCCTTACCGCGGTTTCGGTAGTTTTAAATTACGTAATTCCGGCAAGAACAAACCGCAAATATGGCGGAACACGTTGGGGAAGCGTAGGATCGGTAATAGGAACGCTGGCGGGAATGTTTTTTATTCCGGTTCCGTTTGGTTTTTTAATCGGGATGTTTCTGGGGGTTTTCATAGGAGAGATGCTGCACGACGCTTCGGATAAAAAGAAAGCCTGGAATTCAACCAAAGGAGCTTTTATCGGGTTTCTTTATGGCACAGGTTTCAACTTTATGGTGGGTCTGGCAATGTTTTTGGTCGTGTTATTCGACATTCTTTAAATTTAACATGATGATACACAGACTTATCCTCACTTCCTTTGGCATTTTAACTTTAGCGACCTGCCAAAACCCGAAAATTTCAGAAACTAATGCTGAACAGGAAACTGTAAAAACAGAAACTGCCACAAATTCAACAAAACCAAAGACAGTAGATACAACCGTAAACCAAAACTCTGGTGAAACCAAATCTAAAACTGCTGGCGAACCCGAAATGTCGGTAGGATTACCACCGGATAAAGAAGCTGTGGAAACAGCTAAAAAAGAACAGCAAAATGCAAACATGAAGAATACAGTGGGTATTATCCATCTGAAAGAAGGTGAAAATAAATTTTTCAAAGAATATGAAATGAATGTTACCTTCAAAAAAATGACTGAAGACAGCCGCTGTCCGAAAGACGTCAACTGCATCTGGGCCGGAGTTGCGACTGCAGAAGTAGAATTAATGGGTCTTTACACACGACCTGTAACCCTGAAACTGAGCACAATGAGCGATGCAAAAAAAGGCTACACCAAATCTCAGGAATTTAACGGTTATACCATAACTTTAGTTGAAGTCTCCCCGCAAACTACTGCCGAAAAAGGATTTAAAGCGCTTCAGGGAAGTTACCGTATCGGACTTCAGTTCTCCAAAGGAAGTACAGGTAGCGGAACTACCACGAAATAATTTCTGAATTTTTCGATTTCAGATAGTCGTTTATTTTAGAAAAAGGTTTGCTTCCATAGAAGCCGCGGTACACCGAAAATGGCGATGGATGCGCAGATTTAATGATAAAATGTTTAGAGGAATCAATAAATTCCTCTTTTTTTTGTGCAAAAGCGCCCCACAGCACGAACA
>JAHRWY010000063.1:0-2541 GCA_019104935.1 Kaistella sp. | reverse complement strand
GGGCAATATTATTTTGCATCTAATGATCATAAGAATGCTGAAAAATATTTTGTACAGGCATCAGTTACTGCAAAAATTATTAAAGATGACATCCGCTACGCCAAAACACTCGGTAATATTGGCCGAATCCGGGAGACACAGGGAAATTATAAAGAGGCGGTTCAACTCTTGGAAAAAGACATTGCCATATCCGAAAAATTAGGAACTGACCAGAATACGATGTTTGCTTACACGGTGTTAGCAAAAGTTTTGTTAAAAGATCAACAATGGCAAAAAGCAGAGTCGGCTGCGGATAAGGCAGAAGCAATTGCGCAGACCAAGCCGTATTATCAGAATAATGAACTCGAAATAATTAAGCTTAAACTTGATATTTACAGCAAGCAGAACAGAACTGGTGAAGAGCTTGCAACCAGAAGAAAAATGAAAGTTCTGGAAGATTCACTTAAACTTACCGATGGTGCTTTGCCGCTTATTCATGCGAATCTTATGGCGCAAAAAGCAAAGTATCAGCTGCAGATGCAGAAAGTGGATGAAGACTTACAGAAGGAATCTCTCATTGCAAAAACAGCAGTACTTATAGCAGTTCTTGTCGCATTTCTACTGACTTTCAATTTTTTTCATTCGAAAAGAAAAGAGCGTAAAAGACAGCAAATTTACGATGCAAAAATAAAGGAACATGAACTGGAAAAAAACAGGTACGAAGAAAACCTTTTACAAGCCCAAAAAACGCTGCATGCACAAATTGAGTATCTCAAAACCAAAAATTATCATATCAAACAGCTAACTGCGGAAATCGAGGAGATAAAAAATTCTGCATCCTCTCACATTGAAGAAGAGAGCGGCAGGCTGCATGAGATCTTGGATTCGCATTTAATGACTGAAGAAAACTGGCAGATGTTCCGCCGCGAATTTCAGAAAGAATATCCCGATTTTTATCAAACGCTGAAAACCGAATTTCCAGAAATTACAAACGCAAATCTCAGGATTATTCTTCTCCAGAAAATGGGTTTCAGTTCGTCGGAAATATCCGCACTGCTGGGAATTACCCAGGATGCGGTGAAAAAGTCACGGCAGCGGTTGAAGCGAAAACTTGGTGATAAATACGACCAACTTTTCAGCATTGTTTTCTCAGAATCTTAAATAAAAAAAACGCTTTGGAATTTCCAAAGCGTTTCTGTTTTTGCTGATCGCTAATTATTAATATCTGTAGTACTCAGGTTTGAATGGTCCTTCAACCGTTACCCCGATGTATTTTGCCTGTTCAGGAGTTAAAGTTTCAAGTTCAACACCTAATTTCTTAAGGTGTAAAGCCGCTACTTTTTCGTCAAGATGCTTCGGTAAAGTATAAACTTCGTTTCCGTAAGCTTCAGCATTAGTCCATAATTCGATTTGTGCCAAAGTCTGGTTGCTGAATGAGTTACTCATCACAAAAGATGGGTGACCAGTTGCACAGCCCAGGTTAACCAAACGGCCTTCTGCCAAAATGATGATTTCTTTGCCGTCGATATTATACACATCAACCTGTGGTTTTACTTCGTATTTTGTAGAACCATAGTTTTCGTTCAACCATGCCATATCAATTTCGTTATCGAAGTGGCCGATGTTACAAACGATGGTTTTATCTTTCATTTTAGCGAAATGTTCCGCACGTACGATGTTGAAGTTTCCTGTAGTTGTGATGATAATGTCAGCATTGTCAACCACACTATCCAGTTTTTTAACTTCAAAACCTTCCATAGAAGCCTGAAGCGCACAGATTGGGTCGATTTCAGTAACGGTAACGATAGATCCTGCACCTCGGAAAGAAGCTGCAGTTCCTTTACCTACATCTCCGTAACCACAAACAACCACTCTTTTACCTGCAAGCATAATATCAGTAGCTCTTCTGATGGCATCTACCGCAGATTCTCTACATCCGTATTTGTTATCAAATTTAGATTTGGTTACAGAATCGTTAACGTTAAGAGCTGGCATTACCAGTGTACCGTTCGCCATTCTCTCGTATAATCTGTGAACACCTGTAGTGGTTTCTTCAGAAAGTCCTTTAATATCTTTTGTTAACTCAGGATATTTATCGAAAACAAGATTGGTTAAATCTCCGCCGTCATCAAGGATAAGGTTCAGGGGTTTTCTGTCTTCACCGAAAAATACGGTTTGCTCAATACACCACTCGAATTCTTCCTCATTCATACCTTTCCAGGCATATACAGGGATTCCTGCAGCAGCAATTGCAGCAGCAGCGTGATCCTGGGTTGAGAATATATTACAGGAAGACCATGTAACTTCAGCTCCAAGCGCAACTAAAGTTTCGATAAGAACCGCCGTTTGGATGGTCATGTGAAGACAACCCGCAATTCTGGCACCTTTTAAAGGCTGAGACGGCCCGTATTCTTCACGGATGGCCATTAAGCCGGGCATTTCAGCTTCCGCTAATTTAATTTCTTTTCTACCCCATTCTGCAAGGGAAATGTCCTTTACTTTGTAAGGCACGTATTGTGTAGTTGTTTCCATTTTAATTGAAAAAATTTTTGCGAAATTACG
>JAHRWY010000036.1:0-7476 GCA_019104935.1 Kaistella sp. | reverse complement strand
GCACCGCCATCCTTTCCCGGGACCTGGATTAGGAATCAGGATTTTGGGTGAAGTAGATGAAGAAAAAGTGAAAATCCTTCAGGAAGCCGATGATATTTTTATTGAAGAACTCTACAAAAATAAATTGTACGAAACTGTTTCTCAGGCATTTGTCGTTTTGCTTCCGGTAAAATCTGTCGGCGTAATGGGCGACGAGCGTACTTACGAATATACGGCGGTAGTGCGTTCTGCAAATACAACAGATTTTATGACGGCTACTTTCAGTAAATTTCCATGGGAATTTCTTGAAAATGTTTCAAACAGAATCATCAATGAGGTGCGCGGAATCAACCGTGTTGCTTACGATATTTCAAGCAAACCGCCTGCAACCATCGAATGGGAATAAAAAAATAGAAACGCATCTAACCGGTGCGTTTTTTTATTCAGTTTTAATCCCGAATTTCTGCAGTCTTACTTTGGAATAAGGAATGTCGAATTTCAAAGTATCGGGATACTGTAAATTTTCAACGGTTTTCTTTTTGAAATTGTATTTCATCATAAAAGGTACTTTTTCGTAAGAGTTACCCAGAAGAACAGCAACAGAATCGCCTTTCCAGTAAGCTTCCTCGACAGAATAGGAAGGGCCAAAAAATGCGATGCGCTGCGCCTTTTTATTTTTATAATCAACCAAAGCTACTTCCTGATCGGCTTCGAAGCTTGCGCGTCCGTCCACAGCAATATTCCATTGGTAACTGTCGAAATCTAGGTATTGGTTTTTGCTTTCATTGAAAACGAAAAACGGCTTGTAGATTTCGTTAAAACCTTCTTCATTCATAACCTTTACGTTACTTGGGTAATAAATGATTGGGGAAGTAGTAGAAACAGCGAATTTTTCAGCACTGAAATCGGGATTGGTTTCTCTGTAATAGCTTACCCATGTAGTTAGTGCAGCATTTTCAGCCTGCGGAAGCGGTTCTGTGATTTCAGTTGTGCTGGATTCCGGAGTTAAAATTTCAGTGCTGTTTTCCTTTTTATCAGAACAGGAAAAAAGAAAAAATGAGAGTAAGAAAATATACTTTTTCATCCATCCAAATTACAAAATAATTTAATCCTCTAAAAAACATATCTTTGCAAAATGGAAAAAATCACTTTTGCCGATTTCGAATTGCCGGAAAAAATTCTTGATGTATTAGCAGATTCAAATTTATTTGAACCGACACCGATTCAGGAAAAGTCTCTAAAACCTATACTTTCAGGCCGCGATGTGATGGGTATTGCCCAAACCGGAACCGGAAAAACGCTGGCTTACTTACTACCCGTTTTAAAAACCTGGAAATACAACAAAAACGGAAATCCAACCATAGTAATCCTTGTTCCTACCAGAGAACTGGTGGTGCAGGTAACTGAAATTACCAAAAATCTTACGCAAAATATAACTGCCCGTGTAATTGGAATTTATGGCGGTGTAAACATCAAAACCCAAAAACTTCTGTTCGATGGAGGGTGCGATATTTTAATCGGAACACCGGGCCGAATCATGGATTTGGCGATTGATAATGCCATCTCTCTGAAGGAAGTTCAGAAACTTATCGTTGATGAATTTGATGAGATGCTGAATCTGGGTTTCAAAGCCCAGCTGGCGAATATTTTTACGATGATGAGAGAAAAAAGACAGAATATTCTTTTTTCTGCAACAATGACCGAAGCGGTAGACGAAGTATTGGATGAATATTTTGCAAATCCTGTGGAAATTTCTCTTGCAAAATCCGGAACTCCGCTTGAAAAAATAGAACAGCTGGCCTATAAAGTGGAGAACTTCAATACGAAAATTAATCTTTTAGAACATTTACTGAAGACTGACAAAGATTTTTCTAAAGTGTTGATTTTCTGTAACAATAAAAAACACGCCGATTATCTTTATACGAAGATTGAAGAACTTTTCCCTGATGAGTTTGATGTAATTCACTCCAATAAATCTCAGAATTACCGTCTCAACGCGATGAGAAGCTTCGAAAATCAGGAAATCCGTGGGTTAATTACTACTGATATTATGGCGAGAGGTCTCGATATTTCGGATATTACGCATGTGATTAATTTTGAAATTCCCGAAATTCCGGAACAGTATATTCATCGAATCGGGCGTACGGGTAGAGCGGATAAAAATGGAATTTCGGTATCATTTGTGACTAAAAAAGAAGAAACTCTTCTCCTTGACATCGAATTGCTCATGGATAAATCTGTTGTGGTTAAGGAATTTCCTTCAGAAGTGAAAATTAGCCCCGTGAAAATTCCTTCGGAAAAAGATGAAATCGTGATGAAAAATGCACATACCGTAAAGATTGAACCTGGCGGCGGCGCATTCCACGAGAAAAAAGACAAAAACAAAAAAGAAAACTGGGGCGGACCTACGAAAAGAAATCCTCCTAAAACAAAAGGGGTAAACCGTGGCCAGCAAAAAGCGAAAGCTAAGGCAAAAAAGAAAAAATAAATGCTGTTTTCTGTAGATTTGCAAAGCAGACACGTTTTTAATTTATGGCTTCCTGAGATAAGGAGCCATTTCTTTTTGCCAGATTTGGTAACCTTCGGCTTTCATGTGGAGCATGTCTTCCAGAAATAAATCTTCACGTACTTTTCCGTTGGGGCCGTTCATCGCTTTCGTGATATCAATATATTCAGCGTTAGGTTTTCGGTCCATAAACTTTTTAATCATTGCGTTGGTAGCAATAAATTTTGGCCAGAGATGTTTTCTGCTGGGTGATAATTTAATCGATACATAAGCCACCGGAATATTTGGGTAATATTTGCGTATTTCTGAGTAGAAATTTTTGTACCGGTTGAAGACTTCTTTAGGTTTCAGGTTTTCGTTGCCTGCGAAATCGTTTTCTCCACAGTAAATTATGATTTGTCGGGGAGCGTAAGGTGCTAAAAGTTCATCTGAATAAAAATTTAAGTCATACAGACTCGAACCTCCAAAACCCCGGTTAATTAATATATGCTCGGGAAAATAGCGATCCACATCTTTCCACATGGTGAAAGAAGAACTGCCTAACAAGAGAATTGCATTTTTTGGTGGCGGCGTTTTTACGTTGAGTGTTTTAAATTCTTGTATTTCGTTCCAGAAAGCAGGTTTTTCCTGTGCGGAAACCGAGAGAAAAACGGTAACAAGAAATATTGAAAATAATTTTTTCATTGTGAGCGAATTGAGGTGAGAAATCGATTTTTTAATCGATCCATTTACATACGAACAACAAATTTAGGTCATTTAATTTATATTAAAAACTCCTCAGGTCATTAACCTGAGGAGTAATAATTCGGAGCTTAATTTTCTTTCCAGCATTTGTGTTGTTGTTCAGTTGATAACTGTGATGCTCCGTATAAAGTATTGCAAATATATAAACGTGAGCCTTTAAAGCATAAAATATAGGGGGGACAAATAGGGGACAAATAACATAATAACGTTTAATATATTGATTATGAGTTATTTGTTGAAAATATTTTCATCCGAAATTGATTTATTCTCTCTCTTATTTTTATTGAGTTACTTGTGCTGTGACAAAAATTCTTGCCATATCATTGTTGATATTTGAACAGTTGCTGGTGTTGCCCCCATATGTTATTGAGTTATATCCACTTGTAATTGCTGGTAGGTTTCTACCGTAAATCGATACAGTATGTGTTCCAATAGGCAAGTCATTAAATACGCCGGCAAGATTAAATTTTTTCCAGTCACAAACAAAATCTCTTCCCGATGAAGTGTATTTATTGGCTAGCTTTAGCTGGCCATTTACAAAGACACCAACGGCAAACTGAAACTTTTGATTGGTGTCGCTCGCATTATTAATTTGAGCCATCCCCTCAGCAATAATAAGATTGGTATTTGTTGTTTTTGTGATGGTAATGGTAGTCGTAGCATTAAGATTTGTCCATCCAGTTGTATTGCTATTCAGCGAAAATAGCGGCATGGTAGAAGGGAAATTACTGATGGTAGTACTTGCTGTTGAGTTGCCGGAAGTGTTTTCGGTTTGCTTGATAATGGCCAAGCCATCTGCAATTTCAAAGGCTTTGTTCCACTTTCCCTGATCCCAGAAATTGAGTTTGTTGGTCGTGGTGTTTTGTACGATTAAACCTTGTACAGGGGTAGGTACTGTAACAATATCGCTACTGCTGCTAAGGGCAACAGCGGGAAAGAGAACTCCTCTTTTATCATCTGCAATATGTAGAACCGCGCTAGGATCCGGAGCATTTACAATTGAGGTATTTGTGGCAATGAGAACCTGTGCATTTATTTTTATAAAACTCATCAGGCAATAGGTAAATATGAGGGTTAAAATTTTCATAACTAAAAGGAATAAGGTTGATTGATTGTAATGGTACTGCTCATTGCTGATTCGAAACTGGTTAATGAACTGCATGAACTATTTGGCGCACCGTAGGTCACTGTTAGTCCGCTGATGTTAGGTGCTGAAATATTCCGTATCGCAAATTTCACCGTGTGATTACCTGGACTTAAATTTTTCGCAATACCATATATCATAAACTGTCTGTATGAACATGCTGACTGAAAATCAAGATAGAGGGGTTTAACATCGATAAGTTTATCATCAACAAAAAAGCCGATAGTCGAGGAAATGCCGCCGGTATTGTTGGTCGTGCTATTGCTTGCCTGATACATACCATTTATATTAAGCAATAAATCATTTTGAGGTCTGTCAATCACAATAGACTTTGTAAGACCTGGTATAACGGTCCATTGGGCTGTATTTAATGTTTCACCTGGAACATGGGCCAGATGCCCTAAGAATTGATTAGGAGAAGTTCTGGTGAATGTAAAAGCCGTTGATGAATTAGATGAATAGTATTTCATTTGATTCATCAGGCTTTCCTGATTAATGTCGGTAAACAAATATTCCCATTTTGTTTGATTCCAATAATAAAATCCTTCTTTTCCACCGATTGCATTGTTGGTATTATAGATGATGAGTGACTCTTTAGGATTGGGTATTGTCGAGACGTCATTTCTGTTTTGTAATGAAACCTGAGGAAAAGAAACACCTTTATTGCTTGAACGAATGTCTAAACTTGCAGATGGATGTGGAGTTCTGGTATTAATTCCTACCTGTGCCGAAAACGTGTATGATGCCATGATCAGCATTAGTAAATATAGATTTTTCATAGTAAATTTTTACGGTTTTTCAGAAGTTTGTACGGTCATGATCGACTTGTCCATTAATGGACTAAGGTTGTTGCATGCGGAATGTTTAGATCCAAAAGTGATGCTTTGGGTTGCCACCTCAGTTACCCTTAATGTTTCTCTCAACTCAATCAGATGATTCCCAACGCCCAGATTGTTAATGTTAAAATAAACATTGAAATCATTGTACAAACAGTTTTCATTACCGTTAATAATAAAATTTCGCACACCGGCTAACTGAGAATCGACAAAAAGTGCAATTGAATACGACATAAAGGTGTTGTCTGAGGCCGCCGAATTCACCTGTACAATACCACTTCCGGAAACCGAAACTGTATTTTGAGGAGAGTAAATCGAAATCGTTTTTGATAAACCGGGAATAAGTTGAAAATCATGAACAGAGGGAGCCTCACCCATAGTGTAGGACACTCCGGTTATCGGTGTACTGTCATTAACTCCACCTGTAGAAACTGCCGACTCGGAACGGACTATTCCTAAATATTTATAAATGTTTGCCGTATCCAAAGATGGGTTCCATTTATTGTCTTTCCAAAAGTAAAATCCCTTTCCCGTACTGGCGTTCGTATTGTACACCATAAGCGAATTAGCAGGATTCACTACGGGTGCGGCGCTGTTGAGATTAGGGATAGATACATTGGGGAGAAGGACACCTTTATTGGCAGAAACAATTTTCAGAACTTCCGAATCGTCGAAAGTGGTGACGTTCGAGCCGATGCCAATCTGCGCATAGCAGAATGCACAAGCAACCAGGAACCCTGGCACTAAATTTAATTTCATCATGTTGTGTTTTTGTGTTATTGCAAATATATTTATACTTTTTTAATACTTATATGGTTAAAACACCCTAATTTTATTATGTAAAACATAATAAGCGATTGAATTGTGACTTTTTTTTAATAGATTTATACGTTTATAAATCCTCAACCCTTACCAGTTGCTTATTTAGAGTAACCTTTAACGATCACCGATATCCGCTGAATGAAAAACTTTTATCTCCTTTTTTTTCTTTTTTTTCTGAATAAGTTTTATTTTTTGGCGCAGCCGGTGAATCCCCGGTCTTTCGAAAATGACATAAAGCTGTGGCAAAGTAAAACTTCAGAAGTAATTTCACAGCGGGACACTGCGGCTTTTAAAAAGATAATTCAGCCATTAAAGACAAGTAAATTCATGAAAGATCAAGTGCTTTACCACGCATTGATGGGAAAAGCATATACAGAGCTTTTTGATGGATTAACCCCTACGGCTGAAAAGCATTTTGAGAGTTCCATTAAAAAAGCAAATAAACTGAAAGATCCTGCATTGCTTATTTGGACTCAACTGTGTTATGCAGAATGTCTTTATAATTATCGTGAAATGACCAAAGCGCTGCCTGTTAATTTGAATGCAATAAGGCATATTGAGAATATTTCGCCCGGCGAGATGATTTTTCCCGCCAGTTCTTTTAAGAGAATCGGTTATTATATGGGAACAATCGGTGATAACGCTGAGGCGATTATTTATCTCCGGAAAGCTTTGCAACATACAAGAGGTAACACTTCAGAATTTGCTGAAATTTTAGACAACATCGGGCAATATTATTTTGCATCTAATGATCATAAGAATGCTGAAAAATATTTTGTACAGGCATCAGTTACTGCAAAAATTATTAAAGATGACATCCGCTACTCCAAAACACTCGGTAATATTGGCCGTATCCGGGAGACACAGGGAAATTTTAAAGAGGCGGTTCAGCTCTTGGAAAAAGACATTGCCATCTCCGAAAAATTAGGAACTGAACAGAATACGATGTTTGCTTATACAGTGTTAGCAAAAGTTTTTTTAAAAGATCAACAATGGCAAAAAGCAGAGTCGGCTGCTGATAGGGCAGATGCAATTGCGCAGACCAAACCGTATTATAAGAATAATGAACTTGAAATCATTAAGCTTAAACTTGATATTTACAGCAAGCAGAACAGAAGTGGAGAAGAGCTTACAGCCAGAAGAAAAATGAAAGTTCTGGAAGATTCGCTTAAATTTACCGATGGTGCATTGCCGCTGATCCATGCCAATCTCATGGCGCAGAAGACGAAGTACCAACTCCAGATGAAGAAAGTGGATCAGGACCTGCAAAAGGAATCCCTCATCGCAAAATTCGCAGTAATTGTTGCGGTGATCGTCGCGTTACTTTTGAGTTTTAACTTTATGTATACGAAAAGAAAAGCGCATAAAAGACAGCAAATTTACGATGAAAAAATAAAGGAACATGAACTGGAAAAAAACAGGTACGAAGAAAACCTTTTACAAGC
>JAHRWY010000197.1:0-4379 GCA_019104935.1 Kaistella sp. | reverse complement strand
AATTGATCCAGAAATTGGGTTCGGTAATCCACGGTATAAAACATTCATCTTATCGGCAGTAACAATAGCACCTTTCTGTGCTTTAAGTTCCTGTGCACCGGCAATAACTTTGTACGTATGACTGTATGGTAAGGAAATCACTTTTCCGTTTACATCAGTGAAAGAAATTGTTCCTTTAAAAGGTTGATCACCTAAAGTAGATGTATTTAAATTAGCAACTCCCTGGCCGTTGGTAACCGATAAACCTGGCATTGATAAACCTGGAACACTGCTGGAGTAGTTGCCAATAGCAACTTTAGCCTGTGCAGTTTCACCCTGAATTACAATAGTCGGCGCTGATACAATAGCCTGATAAGCATCAAATTTGATATCAGCGTCAACTTTTTCCTGAAGCATTGTCATTAAAGCATCAGACTGAAGGTTTCTTGCCTCGGACTGAATTACTTCCAAGTTGGAAAGTGCTGCAATTAGTGGCTGTCCATAGAATTTATACTGCAACCAGTTTTTACCTTTAATTGTTTGTCCTTTTTGAAGTTCGGTAAGCAGCATTTTGTTTGCACGGTCTACTACAGGCTTCATATCGGAATTGTTAGCGAAAGTCTGGTTAATATATGCTTTAAGATCTTCAATTTTCGCTTTAAGATCTACCGCATTTTTCGATGGACTGTTTTCATCTGCATTGGTAAAAAACATTTTCGAAGAAGGTTCGGTGTTATTCAATGCTGCGAAGTTGTCGCCTACATCGATGCCTTCAACAAATTCTGCTTCTTTTTTAAGGTTGGTTTTTAAACCTTCGATAAAGGATACCAAATCATTTGCTTTTGCTTTTAAACCACGGTATTCTTCTAAGGGTTTAGTATAAGTTTCAGGAGTATTTACCTGTTTTGCTTCTAAAGTTTTTTCGAAAATTTTATCGTTTTTTTCTTCAACTAATTTTCTTGTACTGGTAAGCGTGTTATTGGTATCATCATATGAGCGGATGATTTCCTGATCGATCTGCATCGCAAGCATTGCAATGAAGACCAGATACATCAGGTTAATCATCTTCTGACGAGGGGTCTGTTTTCCTTGTGCCATTTTAGTAAATTTTGTTAATAATCTTAAATTTTAATTATAAATGGTTAGAAAACTATGATTTCATTGCGCTAAGCATGCCGCCGTAAACTCTGTTAAGACTGTTAAGGTTTGCTGTTAATCCTGTTAATTCTTCGTTGAATTTTTCTGAATGTGCTGCAGATTTCTGCATATCTTCCACATATTTTTTGCTGTATTCAGTTTGTGTTTTACCGTGCTCCAACTGAAGTGCATATAAAGCATTCATGCTTTCTAAGTGACTTGCAGCTAATGTTAACTGATCGTTATACTTCTGCGTAGAAGTGGTAACATCAACAGTTTGGTTGATCTGATCAACTGAGCTTGAAAATTTATCGATCCCTGTTCTTAATCTTTCGAATAAGTTTACATCTAATTTTGCATCAGCAAGCATTTTGTCTAATTTATCTGAAAGAGAAACCTCCAATTCCTTAACTTCAGCAGCCTGAATACCTACAGTAGAATGTTTTGGATTTGGAGAAGCCTCTTTGTCTAACAATTCAGGATATACATTTTCCCAGGCATAAGATTCTTCAGTTTTCGGAGCATCGAATGCGAAGATAATAAAGATAATCGCCTCTGTAATAAGACCGATTGCTAATGTTACGTTCCCTGTTAGTGGGCCTAAACTCCAGTGGGTTAACTTGAATAGTGCACCGATAATAACGATTGCTGCCCCAAATGAATAGATAAAGTTGTATACAGCTTCTTTAGTTTTAAACATGTTAGTTGAATTTTAGTAGTTAATTATTTGTTTTGTTTTTCGCTGAATTTAGTTTGTTCTTTTCTTGAATTTAGCAGTTCCTTCCGGAATATCCTGAACGGTTCTGAATCCAATATAACTTCTGGCCGAATCTTTTCGTTCATAATCTCTGGCACCCGTCATCAAGAGATAACCTATATCTTTCCAGGAACCGCCACGCACAGATTTTCTTGGTTCTTTGTAAGCTTCATTTGATAAATAGGGATTTAAAGTTGAAGCAAACTGATAGGTTGCGTTGTTATAAGGAGATTCCGTCCATTCCGCAACGTTGCCTGCCATATCATACAAGCCAAAACCATTCTTCTGAAACTGTTTTACAGGTGCTGTATAAGTATAGGTTCCTTTTTTCTCGTCTTCAATGTAATTACCACGTTTTGGTTTAAAATTGGCGAGGTAACATCCTCTGTCATCCTGAAGATAAGGGCCGCCCCAAGGATATGTTGCATTTTCTCTACCTCCTCTTGCCGCATACTCCCATTCCGCTTCTGTAGGCAGACGGAAGGCCATTGGTTTTTGTTTTTTCTTCTTCTGACTTTCGTTCCAGTCAGATTTCATTTTAGATCTGAAATCACAGAAAGCTCTTGCCTGATCCCAAGTCACTCCTACTACAGGATAGTTTTTGTATGCACTGTGCCAGAAATAACCATCGTAAAGTGGCTCATTATAAGCATAGTTAAAATCTTTGATCCAAACGGTTGTATCAGGATACACTGCAATGCTTTCTTTTTTAAGGTAGTTTGCGCCTCTTGATTTATCTTTAATTGAAGATTCTATATCTTCCCAATGGTATGAATAAAGAAGTTTTCTGGTATCAAGAATTCTTTCATTGTTGATTCTCTCCGCAGGAGGAAGATACATGGATTCTAAAATCTCTGCATACTGTGCATCGGGATAATCTGAAGTTTTCCAACGAAGTGGTACAGACCAATCGAGTTTTTTAGATTCATCATAACCTTCTCTGCCGCCCTGGGATTCCATAAATTCCTGATACGCATTTTTACCGTCACCTGCTTTTTTTGAAGCATACGCAAAATCTCCTATTGAAGTTCCGTCGCCACCAGACCCACCTTCTCCGGCAGCCTCAGCAAGAAGAGAACGGGCAATAGAGTCTCTTACATAATTAATGAAAATACGATATTCCGCATTGGTAATTTCTGTCTCATCCATAAAAAAGGAAGACACGGTAACCGTTTTAAGAATTGCTTTTTCCGGAGTGTTGGTGAAATCCTGATCCGCCATCCCCATTACATAGGAGCCGGCTGGTACAGCTACCATTCCGTAAGGTCTTTCTGCGACGAAAGACTTAGATTTCCCTTTAGGAACCAGTTCTCCTTTCATTCCGGGCTTACCAGCAGAGGTACCCCCACCTTTGGAACAAGAGATTACTACAGATGCTGATATTAATATAAGAAATATTCTTTTCATGCTATTATTAGAAATTAAGCGGTAAATATATATAATTTTTTAGAAAACAATTATGATTTTTTTTGCAGAACGTAAAATTGGTTGGATTATTTTACAAGAATTAACATTTATTTTATTCTACAGTAACAGATTTTGCCAAGTTTCTCGGCTGATCAACATTCGCTCCACGATAAACCGCAATATAGTAAGCCAGTAATTGTAATGGGACTGATGCAATGATTGGAGAGAAACATTCTGAAGTTTCGGGGAACTCGATAACATAGTCTGCCATGGCAGCTACCTGGGTATCTCCTTTGTTTACTACCGCTATTACTTTTCCTTTTCTTGCCTTAATTTCCTGTACGTTGCTTACAATTTTATCATAATGCCCCTGTTTTGGTGCAATAATAACAATCGGCATGTTTTCGTCAATCAGCGCAATTGGCCCGTGTTTCATTTCAGCAGCCGGATATCCCTCAGCATGAATATAAGAGATTTCCTTAAGCTTCAAAGCTCCTTCCAACGCTGCCGGGAAATTGTATCCTCTTCCTAAATAAAGGAAGTTTTGTGCGTCAACAAAATTCTTAGCAATATTCTGGGTAATTTCATTTGTAGATTCCAGTACTTCTTCTACTTTTTTAGGAATTGCATCCAATTCAGTAATAAGTTTCATGAATTCCTGGTTGCTGAGATGACCATTATGTTTACCTAATTTCAAAGCGATAAGCGAAAGTATGGTAAGCTGGGCTGTGAATGCTTTTGTAGAAGCCACACCAATTTCAGGTCCAGCATGAGTATAAGATCCTGCATCGGTAATTCTTGCGATTGAAGAATCTACTACATTACAGATTCCGTAAATGAAAGCTCCTTTTTCCCTCGCCATTTTGATAGCAGCCATTGTATCTGCTGTTTCACCGGACTGGGAAATTGCAATAACGACATCTTTTTCGGAGATAATTGGATTTCTGTAACGGAATTCTGAGGCATATTCAACTTCTACCGGAATTCTTGCAAACTCCTCTATTAAATACTCACCAATTAATCCTGCATGCCAAGAAGTACCGCACGCAATAATCGTAATTTTCTGTGCCTGGCTGATTCTGTCGAGATGATCCCAGAT
>JAHRWY010000191.1:0-3769 GCA_019104935.1 Kaistella sp. | reverse complement strand
GAACCTGTTTACTAAAAGAATAGGGCTGTATTTCCTTGAAAGATTCCGGATTAGATTTCATGTAGATATGAGCAGTTTCATTTTCATCAAAAACGACATACTTTCCGCTTCTTAAATTGATAATGATTCCACTGTTTACGTTAATATCTGAATCTTCTAATGCTTTTTTCAACTTGTTAATACAATCCACATCTGCTTTAGAAACTTTCAAATTTCCGCTTGGATGATTATGTACCAAAGTGATTGCTGAAGGGTTTGCTTCAAGTACATTTCCGATCAAAAGTCTGTTATCAACAAATGCTGCATCAAAAGTTCCAGTGGAAATATGCTGAACGAAATATCCTTTGTCTTTAAAGTCATAAACTAGAAAAGCATGCTCTACAGCTTCATCTTCTAAGGCTTTAAATAGCCAGGCAACATCATCGATACTTCCGATTGTTTCATTTCCGAAGAGTTGAAGTGATTTGTTCTCGGCAAAACGTCTTTCCACTAATGCAAAATCGTCGGATCGTAAAGGATCTTGCGGTTCCCGTAGCAAATTGGATCCGGCACCAGTTTCATTGGGATTGAACAATTTAAAGGGTAATTCTTGGCCAGATGATGTTTTTGCATACCTTGTCGTTGCATCCGCTTCAAAATTAAAGTTTGAATTTGCCGATATTTTCGCTTTGTCATTTGTTGTGATCGATCGGATTTCTTTTTCATTTTGCGTTAAGTTTGGATGGTATTTATCTTCGAGTTCTTTTCTAATTTCTTTAATCGGAATAATAGCATCGTAATCAATCAAATGGGATTTTTGTCCTTCATCTAATCTCACTACAAGTGATTCCCCCGTTTGAAAATAGTTGAACCCCATCTTCATAAATTCGAGATTAGCAATCGCTTCATCAATGTCGGAAAATTCCATTTTCTGAAAACCCGCGGATTCAATTTGTTCGTTGTATTTGCCTATTTCTAATGTTACACTCATATTTAGTTATTAATAATGGTGGAATTTTTTACAATTTTATCTTCTGAAACCTCGAGATTTTTCCTGGTTTTCTTCTCGCTCAAGTTCTTCATCTCTAATCCGGTTCGCATCTTGATACAAATCGGGATCGTTCACATTAAGTTGAACATCCGACTGTTGTTGCTTCGAAAGATTATTTTGATTCTGAGTAAGTGAGTTGACGCTGTTGATTTCCTTTGATACGATATTCAAATCGTTGGTTATTTCTTTTGCCATCTCTGGGAATTGATCGATTTTATCCTGCAGAAAACTTTTCAGTTTTAGCAATTCTGTTTTATATCTATTCGTTTCAGATAAATCATTTTTATCTGCTATGATTGCAGTCAGTTCCAGTGCGTTTTTCACCAAATCAAACTCAACCACATTTTTGGTTTCCTTGTCATAAACAAAAGCTTTCTTCTCAAAGTTTAAATGGCTGTCGCGTTTCGAAGGGTTCATGATTTCCGAATACACTATGCTTTCTTGGCTTTCTGCCAAAATAGTAGAAATGTTTTTATCTCGTTCCAGAAATACGACGTTTAAACGGCTGTTGTTTTCAACCAGCTGAAAAGTTGCTCTGTTCTTTTTATTATCGGCTACAATGCTGTAACCTTGAAGAAATTTTTGAATATCCTCCGCTGATAGTTTTTTTGAAAATGAATTGTCAGGCTCTACAATGCCATATTTCTTTAATTCGTCTGTAGGTAAATTGTTAGTTTGCATAGTATGTTGCTATTAAATTATTTGCTTTTATGAGATCGTTTAAAAAATAAATTGGATTAATATATTCTCCATTTTCACTTACAGAAAAATGAAGATGTGCACCGGTTGAATGTCCAGAATTGCCGCTTTTAGCAATGATAAATCCCGCTTTTACAATTTCACCGACTTTATAGTAAATTTCGGATAAGTGCAGATAGGAGGTGACAACGGAATTAGCATGTTTTATTTTAATATAATTCCCGCCACCTTTAGAATCCCAACCGGAATCGGTTACTACGCCGTCCATCACGGCATACACCTTTTCGTAATACGCTTTTATATCTGCACCGTTGTGCATCTTGTGCATTCCAAAGATTGGATGAGTTCGGGTACCAAAAGGAGAAGTAACAGCGATTCCATTTTTTAGGGGCATGTGAATTTTAGTTGTAATGCTTACTTCCCTGTCATCTACATAATTGAATGTTTTAAGAGATTTAGAATTTTTTTTCAATGAGGCGCTTGCTTTCAAAATGAGAATTAATGAATCTTCGATTCTTTTAAAGTTAAATTGTTGTTCTTTAATTTTTGAAGAATTATTTTTCATCAGCACCGATTTCATAGAATCAATTTCCCTTTTCAGTTCTGCTTTTGAAGGAGAACTAAATAGCTTTATCCCTCTGCTTTTCTTCTCTCTTTGATCGTCCTTCTGATTTTGAAATTTTCGCATATCTAAGTCCAAAGGTGTAACAGCCTCCTTGTCAATGGACGTGCGCGTCAAAGTATTGAATTGCGCATTCGTCATTTGGATAGAAAACATGCATAGTACCAGCATTTTTATTGTTCTAGTCATCCGTTTTTATCCTTAGCAGTTTCATTAACAATTAATTCTACTTCCTTATTTATTTTCCGGAAGTTGGTCATCAGTACTTCTTCCTTTCGGTTATTTCCTTTTTTATCAAAGAATGAGTAATAATCAGGCAATGCAACATAATTACCTTCCTCCTTTTTAATGCCGACCATATCAAGATTAATCTTGCCACTAATCGCAGATGTTTTATATTCGTCGGTGTTGTTTTCCTCCCCCTGAGCAATCATTCCCACCATTTCTCCGGTTTTAAGTGCTGCTATTTTACCGGCAGGAATCATGAAATCCATTTTCTCATTAATGCTTGTAGAAGTGCCTGTTTGAGATATTGATTGAGAGTAACTTTTCTGCTTAATCTTTCCAAACATCTTTTCCATCCAATCCAGCGTATTTTTATCTCGGGCAGATCCTGAAATAACATTTCCAACAATCGCTGAAATCGTATCTGCTACTTCCTTTTTGTAAAACTGTCGCAACTGCGGAATTTCCTGCAGTCCTAACAAAACCGCGATTTTATTACTCCTGGCGGTTGCTACTACATTGTCGATCTTGTGAATGTAAATGGTTGGAAATTCGTCCGCAATGATTCCACCGGGCAAATTATGTTTGGAATTTATCAAGCGCAATGTTCTGTTCAAAACTGCAGAATAAAGGGCAGAATTAATGTCTTGGGTTCCCGGATCAGAAGCCAAAATAATAATGGAAGGATTTTCATTATCTGTAATTTTTAATTCTACTTCATCACCAGAAAAAACCCAAAAACTTTCTTTGGTAGCCAATCGGGAAAGGAATATTTTTAAAGTTCCGACTTGTCCTTCTAACTGGTCAAATGCCTTATTATCATAAGCCGTTTTGAAGGGGGAAAGCAAAGAGAATATTTCTTCATTGGTAAAAAGTGTGTCAAAAATATCTTTATAACTCCTGTTCATAAAAGACAGGATGTGGGGTAAATCTGAATATTTTCCGTTTTCAAATCGTGCAAAGAAATAGATACAGGATGAGAGAAAATTTATGGCTGATTGCGTAAAAAATGCTTCGGATCCACCCCCCGAACTCGAACCCCCCTTTTGCAGAGAGGAAACCATAGATTCTGCCATCTCCTGGGCTTCTGCTAAAGTTTGTATGTATTCTTTTTTAAACGGATTTACCCTCTTAGATTTTTCTACTTCGTTTAAATTAATGACATGGAATTCGTGGTTATAATTTGGATCTTT
>JAHRWY010000086.1:0-6596 GCA_019104935.1 Kaistella sp. | reverse complement strand
TGTATAAATATTTTATTACCATTTTTCTGTTTTTAGGCTGGATGGTTTTTTTCGACAGCACTTCATTTCTCGTTATCAACGAAATGAATGGGGAAATAAAGAGATATGAAAGACAGCTCGCTTACTATAAAGAAGAATATCAGAAAAATGATGCGTTCTACAAAAAACTCATGAATAACAAATCGGAAAAAGAAAAATTTGCCCGCGAAAATTATTTCATGAAGAAGCCTAATGAAGAAATTTTTATTTTAGTGGTAGATAGTACGAATATTACGAAAACACAGTAAAAAATGTTCACAAAGACCTCACTTTCCGATTGGGAAAATCTCGTTCAGAAACAGCTGAAAACCGAAAATATTTACGAAATTCTTTCAAAAGAAAATCTCGAAGGAATCATTGTGAAGCCTTTTTACGACTCAGTTGACAAACCGCTGGAGATTTTACCCAAAATTGAGAAATCTACCCAGTTGGTTGCAAAATACCGCGAAGATCTTGAAGAAAATGTTTTTGCTTTTCTCCTGAACGAAAACGTAGAAAATCTTGAAGAAAAAGTACTGTTCATCAATAACAAAGACCTTGCTGAACATATTTCTGCCGATGAAAATAACCGCTGTCTTTCGCTCATCGACATTTTTTCTGAAGAAAACGGTGAACTTAATGAACAGCTGGGAAAAGAACTTCTGGCCAAAGATTTCGAAAGAAATATCTGCATTGACGTAGCCCTTCATCAAAATTCCGGTGCATCAATTGTACAGCAGCTTGCTTTTGCACTGGCCAAAACGAAAGACCTAACGGAATTTTTCGGTGCAGAAATCTTAAACAAGCTCGTTTTCAGATTTGCGGTAGGCGCGAATTATTTCTTTGAACTGGCTAAAATCCGCGCATTTAAACTTCTTTTTATTCAGCTTTCAAAAGAATTCGGTAAAAATGAAGTTCCCTATATTTTTGCGGAAACTTCTCTGAGAAACAAATCAAAAAATGATCCTGAAAATAACCTGATCCGTTCTACATTAGAGCTTTCGGCGGCAATGATTGGCGGTGCAGATGCAGTTTTCAGCAATGATTTCAGACTTGAAAATGCTACTGCGCTTTCCGAAGAAATTTCATTCAAACAGCAGATCGTTCTGGCTTACGAAAGTATTATCAATGTTTTTGAAGACGGCGGAAACGGCAGTTATTATATTGAAAACATCACGCAGCAGTTTGCAGAAAACACCTGGAAATTATTTCTGGAAATAGAAAATAACGGTGGTTACTGCGAAAATCTAAAAGCTGGTAAAATTCAGCAAATGATTTATGAGCAGGCTGTTAAAGAACAGAGTTGGGTTGAAGCAGGTAAAATAAAACTCATCGGCATAAATCTTTATCCGAAACACGAAAAAACAAAATCGGTGGAAGAGCTTTATGATTCATCAGTGATTAAACCGGTGCGCTGGGCTGAAATGTTTGAATAATATGAGATGAAAACAGGCATAAATCCTTCAATTCTTACCGAAGAAATTCAAAATTATATCAATGCAAATCTCACGGCTGATTTGCATTCTTTGTTATTGAAAAAGTCGCCGTTTGCAGAAGTTTCGATGCACGAAATTGCGCAGCAGATTAAAGGAAAAAAAGTTGCACAGAAAAAGTTTCCGTTTCTGCTTCGGGATGGCATTATTTTTCCGCCAAATCTTAATCTGGAACAGGCTTCGTCGCAATCAACAGCAGAATTTAAAGCCAAAAATTTAAAAGGTAAAAGTTTTATTGATCTCACTTCAGGATTTGGAATTGATTCGTATTTTTTATCTCAGAATTTTGATGAAGTTACCCTCGTAGAGCAGAATACTGAACTTTTAGAAACGGTGAAACACAACTGGAACATTCTTGGCAGAAAAGCCAATCTTATCAATGAAAATTTAGAGAATTTTCTGCAGAAAAATTCACAAAAATTTGACTTGATTTATCTTGATCCGGCGCGGCGAGATGCTCAGAAAAACAAAAAATTCCTTCTGGAAGACCTATCGCCGAATTTGCTCGAAATTCAGGAAAAATTGGGAGAAATTTCAGATGAAATCATCATTAAACTTTCACCGCTTATCGACATTTCATATCTGCTTTCTGTCGTAAAAAATGTTTCGAAAATTGAAATTATAGCGGTGAAAAATGAGGTGAAGGAACTTCTGGTTTTTATAAGCAGGAAAAATTCCCACACAGATACAGAAATTAAATGTGTAAATCTTGAAAGTACAGATCCGGATTTTGTTTTTGTTTTTAATGATGAAAAAAATGCTGTTGCAGAATATTCTGATCCGCAGAATTTACTTTATTTACCGAACAATGCAGTTTTAAAATCGGGGGCTTTCAATACTGTTGCAAAAAAGTTTAAACTTTTAAAGCTTCATGCGAACACTCATTTTTATACATCGGATGAAGTGGTGAAAGATTTTCCGGGAAGAGTGCTGAAGGTTGGTGTTACTGAACCAAAACAGATTCTAAAAGGCGAAAAATGTAATATTATTTCGAAGAATTATCCGCTTTCACCCGATGAAATTAAGAAAAAATATAAAATTTCAGATGGCGGAAAAACCTATTTAATTTTTACCCAAAGCCAGAAAGGGAAAATTATTTTAAGATCTGTTGAATAATCTTTTAAATATTTGGGGCAAATCGTAATATTTCTTACTTTTGGCCAATCAAAAAGTTGATCTGGGATCGCCATGGTTCATAATGCATATTCAGCGGTTGCATAAGACTTTATAAAAAAATAGAAATTACTTATGAAAAAAATTATTTTAGTTTTTGCATGTGCAAGTTTTGTGGTGAGCTGCAAAAAAATTCAGGCAGGTTCCAATAAAGGAGTTCTGAAAATGGAAGAAGGTGCAGAAAGATATTCTGATGATGTAAAAGGCACTTATGTTGAAGCTCCTGCCGCTAATGTTGCCGAAACTGCAGTGGCTCAGGATTCAGTGAGAACTGCTGAAGTAAAAGAAGTACAAATTACTGCAGACAGTACAAAAACAGCTGTAAAATAGTATTCAGTATTATATAAAAAGAAGAAGATGTCTTGCTTATGCAGGACATTTTTTTTATTTTTACAAGATTCGATTTTTAATAATTTAAGTAAAAATAAAATGCAAGAAACCCTAAATTACATCAACGAAAATAAACAGCGGTATGTTGATGAACTCTTTGAACTGCTGAAGATTGCATCGATTTCTGCAGATCCTGCATACAAAGACGAAGTGCTGAAATGTGCTGATGAAGTTGCCAAACACCTGAAAAATGCAGGTGCAGATCATGTGGAAGTTTGTCCAACCGAAGGTTATCCTATTGTTTATGGGGAAAAAATCTTAGATAAAAATTTACCAACTGTTCTTGTGTACGGTCACTACGATGTGCAGCCGCCAGATCCGCTGGAATTATGGACAAAACCTCCATTTGAACCTTATATCGAAAAAACGGCACTCCATCCGGAAGGCGCTATTTTTGCCAGAGGGGCAGCGGATGATAAAGGCCAGTTTTTCATGCATGTAAAGGCGTTTGAAGCCATGATAAAAACCAATACTTTGCCATGCAACGTGAAATTTATATTAGAAGGTGAAGAAGAAGTAGGCTCTAAAAGTCTGGAAGGTTTCGTGAAACAAAACACCGAGAAACTTGCCTGCGACACGATTTTGATTTCCGATACGCATATTTATTCGAACGAACAGCCTACAGTAACTACCGGTTTGCGCGGTTTGAGTTATGTTGAAGTGGAAGTGGAAGGACCAAACAGAGATCTCCATTCCGGACTTTATGGCGGTGCGGTTCCAAATCCAATTCATGTGCTTTCCCGAATGATCGCCAATTTAATTGACGAAAACGGACACATCACCATCGACGGATTTTACGATAACGTAGATGTGGTTTCCGAGGAAGAAAGAGCAGAAATGAATAAGCTGAAAGATGATCCCGAAGGTTTCAAAAAATCAATCGGATTGAACGGAGTAGAAGGGGAAACGGGTTATACGACCTTAGAAAGAACTTCGATCCGCCCAACTTTAGACTGCAACGGAATTTGGGGTGGCTACACCGGCGAAGGTGCGAAAACAGTAATTCCAAGCAAAGCTTTTGCGAAAATTTCCATGCGTTTGGTACCTTATCAGACTCCGGATGAAATCACCGAAAAATT
Organism: Kaistella sp.; assembly: GCA_019104935.1. Lineage (GTDB taxonomy): Bacteria > Bacteroidota > Bacteroidia > Flavobacteriales > Weeksellaceae > Kaistella. Next base: position 2,443 of record JAHRWY010000086.1, on the reverse strand, counting down.
CACCAAATATTTTGAAAAAATTGCTCCTGCCAACGTAAAAGTAAAAGTGAATCCTCATCACGGCGGGATGCCTTATGTTTTACCAAGCGACACTAAAGAGTTTGTGGCAGCGAAAAAAGCAATGGAAACTGCTTTCGGGAAAGAAGTTCTTCCTTACAGAAGTGGTGGAAGTATCCCAATCACGGCGATGTTTGAGCAGGTTTTGGGAGCTAAATCTGTTTTGATGGGATTCGGTTTAGATTCCGATGCAATCCACTCGCCGAATGAGCATTATGGATTATTTAATTTCTATAAAGGAATCGAAAGTATTCCGCTTTTCTTTGAAAATTACGCGAAAGCATAACATTATAATGCCTCATTTTGAGGCATTTTTTTAACAATTAAAAATCAGAAAAAGATGAAAGATAAAGTAGCGTACATTACAGGAGGAACCAAAGGAATCGGTTTCGGAATTGCCCAGGTTTTACTGAAACACGGAATTAAAGTCGCGGTTTCCGGCAGAAAACAGGAAGACGCGGAAGAAGCAGCCAGAATTTTATCGGAAGATGATACAAAAGTTTTTGGCGTTGCCTCTGACGTTAAAAATTTTGAGGACGAAAAAACCGCGGTTTCAGAAATTATAAAAAAATTCGGCAGATTAGATTATGTGATCGCAAATGCAGGTCTCGGAATTTTCAAACCTGTTGACGAACTTTCGTTAGAGGAATGGAATGATATGATCGATACTAACCTTAGTGGTGTTTTTCATACGCTGAAAGCCTCGGTAGATGAACTCAAAAAATCTGAGGGTTATTTCATCAGTATTTCAAGCTTGGCCGGAGCCAATTTCTTTGAAAATGGTAGCGGATACAACGCTTCTAAATTCGGAGTTGTAGGCTTCACGCAGGCTGCAATGATCGATTTGCGTAAATACAACATCAAAGTTTCAACCATTATGCCTGGTTCTGTTTCTACTTATTTTAATGGTAATGACCCTTCTGATAAAGATGCATGGAAAATTCAACCTGAAGATCTGGGCGAACTGGTTGTTGATATTTTCAAAATGAATCCACGTGCTTTGCCAAGTAAGATCGAGATCAGGCCTTCGAAACCAAACAGTTAATTATGTATAAAATATCAAATTTTTGCTAAATGCTATGCATGCATAATATATTATTTTTATCTTAGCGAAAATTACAACCGTATATTTTATTTAAAAACTTAGGCTTAAAAACCAAAAATTAAAAAATAATAAACACATGAAAATATTAGTTTGTATCAGTAGTGTTCCGGATACTACTTCAAAAATTAATTTTACAGCAGATAAGTCTGCATTCGACAAAAACGGAATCCAGTGGGTCATTAATCCTTTGGACGAATTCTCTTTAACAAAAGCTGTTAAACTGCAGGAATCTCAGGGAGCTACGTTAACAGTTGCAAACGTTGGAGATGCTTCTACAGAAGCGGTGATCCGCAAAGCGCTTGCGATTGGAGCAAATGATGCCATCAGAGTAAATACAGAAGCTAAAGACAGTTTTTCTGTAGCAACGGAGATTGCGAATATTGCTAAAAATGGCGGTTACGATTTAATCCTTTGCGGTAAAGAATCCATTGATTATAACGGTGGAGCGGTACCGGGAATGGTGGCGCAGTTACTCGATCAGCCTTTCGTAAATGCATGTGTAGGTCTTGAAGTAAACGGTTCTGAAGTAAATGCAGTAAGAGAAATTGAAGGCGGAAAAGAAACCATTTCGGTGAAATTACCCGCAGTTATCGCCGGCCAGAAAGGAATGGTAGACGAAAAAGATTTAATCATCCCGAACATGAGAGGAATTATGTCAGCAAGAACAAAACCATTGCATATTCAGGAGCCGGTAGGTTCGGAAGTTAAAGTGGAAGGTGTTTCTTACGATGCGGTACCTGCAAGAGCAGCGGTGAAAATGGTTGCTGCCGATAATATCGGTGAGTTGGTAAGGCTTCTTCACGAAGAGGCAAAAGTGATTTAATCTAATTTCAACATTTAAAATTCAAAAAAATGGCAGTATTCGTATACGCAGAAAATATAAACGGAATTTACAAGAAAGCTGCTTTCGAGGCGGTTTCTTATGCAAAAACAGTAGCTGGTCAGCTTGGTGAAACAGTGACTGCAATTTCCGTGAACCCTACAGATTCATCAGACCTTTTGTATAAATATGGTGCAGATAAAGTCATCAACATCAAGGATGAAGGGTTGAAAAACTTCAGTGCAAAAGCTTACGCTAAAGCAGTGAGTGAAGTTGCTGACGGAAATATCCTTGTGTTTCCTCACACGACCGACGCTTCTTCTGTTGCACCTATGTTGGCGATTATGAAGAATTATTCTTTAATTACCAACGTTTTGGAAGCTCCGGAAAGCGTTACGCCTTTCCAGGTAAAGAGAAGAGCATTTTCAGGAAAAGGATTTATGCATGCTAAAGCTGATGCG
>JAHRWY010000022.1:0-3232 GCA_019104935.1 Kaistella sp. | reverse complement strand
CGCACAAAAAGACCTTCGGTTTCCCCGATTTTCTGTACTCCGGGAAGTGTTTCCAGCGCTGAGGAAACCTGGCCATTGGCTCCTGCAGTAGTGTAAATATCAATGGGCGTCAGAAGTACAGTCGCCCTTTTTCGGTCGCTGGCTTCAATTGATCCTGCGGAAATGACCACAGCGTCAATATCTGAAATCTGCTCTTTCAAATCCGCATTGATGATGACCGGCTGGTTTTCGATGATGACCGGTTTTTCAACTTCAACAAATTTTGGGTGAGAAAATACAAGGATATGATGTCCTTTCTCCGAGGTGTGGATTGAAAATGTTCCGCTTTCATCGGTGGTGGAACCATCATAAGTGTCTTTAAGCGTTACGGAGACATCTTTAATTCCTTTGTTTTTAAAGTTTACTTTTCCCGAAATCGTTATTTGGGCATTCATGAAAAATCCCATAATGAGTAATACAATTGCGAGAATTTTGGAGAGGATAAAGGTTGACATGATTTGCAGTTTTATGAAGCAAATCTATTGCGGAACGAATTTTGCTGAAAATTTTTATACCCGAAAGGTCAAATTATGCAGCTGAAAGGCACCTTATCTTCTACCTGAAATTATGCTTACCTTTATGAATCTTAACACTAAAATAAAAAGTTATGAAAATCGCTAAATTTTCGATCCTCGCCTGCACCGCAGTTTTGGCTGTATCGTGCTCAACCACAAAAAATTACGTAATAAATTCCAAAAGCGGAACAGAAACACAGGGAACGGCAAAATTTACCCAAACCGGTAAAAATGTTGCACTGGATTTGAATGTTTACAAACTTACTCCGGGAATTCACGCAGTTCACCTTCATGAAAAAGGAGACTGTTCTGCAGCCGATGCCAGTTCTGCCGGCGGACACTGGAATCCCACGACTGAATCCCACGGAAAATGGGGGCATGATGAGTATCACAAAGGCGACATCGGAAACCTGAACGCCGATAAAGAAGGAACAGCAAGATTACAGTTCAGCACCGATAAGTGGTGTATTGGCTGTACTGATGAAACCAAAAACATATTGGGTAAAACACTGATCATTCACGCAGGACCTGATGATTTTAAAACCCAGCCAACCGGAAATGCCGGCGGTAGAGTAGGTTGCGTAGAAATTAAATAGCAACTATTTCCTGATACAGACACGGAACGCATCCTTTGGAATGCGTTCTTTTTATTGGTAATATGCATTAAGGAAATCGAAGAATTCCTGCATTCTCAACGTATTGTTCAGTATTAAATAGGAAAATAAAAACCAGACCGAAGCGTAAATAAACGACAGTATTTTTGGCGAATTCCGGTAGGAATAAAAAAGCCAGCCGATGAGCAACGGAACTACAAAAACGAAATGGCCGCCATAAATGTACGAAGTGTGAAGGCCGAATTTCAGGATACAGTGAATGATAATATCCACCAAAAATGAAATCATCAGCATCTGAACAAATTTGTTTTTGAAGTTTTTCAGATAACTCCATAAAACCAAAAGCAGTACTGCAGCGACAAAAATATAAGGAATCCATGAATCATAAACATCCATGAAAAGCGCTTTGTATTCAAATCCTTTTTTGTTGTGATAATCACTCAGCACGAATCCCGGAAAAAGCATGTTCCCACCAAAAAACCAGGATGATATCATATCCCAAATGGGCGTAACTTTGGGTTTTGAAAATTTTTCTAACTGCTCACCGGATTTATTGAAGAAATTCATATAATTGAAATTCAACCGGTTGAGAAATAAAAGGGCAAAAACAGCAACGGAAATAAAAACGCTCAGGAATGCATGTCCGAACTTTTTCCAGCTACGGAATATTTTGTTTTCAAAAAGTAGTGGGATATAAATTTTTACGGCATTGGTAACCGTTAAACCGCCTACCGAAACGACCGCCAAAGTAAGTGCCGCCGCAGGTATTTTTTGCTCTTTTTTTAGTTTTAAGGCCGCATAGTAATTAAAAAGTACCAGGAAAAACAAAGTGTAAGTGTAGGTTTCCGGGGTGAACGAAAGTAAAATATTGGTCGTAAAAAAGGCAAAGAAGAAGACAATCAGCACACTTATTTTCTTTGGTAATGCAGTGATGTTTTTTAAATATTTGTAAATCTGGATTAAACTTAAACTTATCGCAAAGTTGCTGCACCAGGCCAAAACCAGACGGAAAGTTTCATCCTTTTTTCCACCTGAAAAAAGATAGGCAAACTCGCGAAGCCAGTCGAAATAATAATTGGCAAGCGGATGCCTCTCAAAGCCGCCGCCGGTCATTACAATAGCGCGGTTATCAAAGCTGAAATAGGCATCCCACGGAATTCTGTCATCAAAAATTATTCGGTAATTAAGGGCGATAAATGACCCCAAAATCCCATAAACGGTAAGAAAAATCAGAAATAATAAAATTTCGAATTTTGTTGCAGGGAAAACAGTTTTAAGAAAATCTGTAAATTTTTGTTTAAAAGCCAAGGTGAAAAATTTCGGCAAAAGTAGTAAATTTTAAGAACTGCACGAAAGCGTGGAACTTCCTGTCTGTCCATCATACAGTGAAGGCCGTTTTTGCGAAAATTCAGGATAAATTTCTGTATAAGGATTTTCGAGCGCCGTAAGAAGTTTATTCAGCAAATCTCTTTTACCGCTGTTAATTTCATTTATGCATTCAAACAGAAGATAATTTCTGAGAACAAATTTCGGGTTGTTTTGCTGCATCAGTTGCTTAGATTCGGTTTCTGAAATGGTGTTTAATTTTAACCTCTCAAAATAAGATTCGGTGAATTTCTCAAATGCTGAAAACTGCTTATCGGTTAGGTTGTGGTAGAAAATATTACAGAAATGAGATTTCAAGTCTGTGTCTTCTTTTAAGGTTTCTAATTTATTGAAAAACAGCGTGTAATCTATTTTTAGATCTTCCATGATTTTCTGCGCATCGGTAAAGAACTGATCATCATTTTTCAGTACTTCATTGAAGCCAAATTTTGCGGCCATCATTTTATCATGTTTTCGCCAGAAATCTGTACTGAAATCATTCAGAATTTTCTCAAGAATTTTTTCATCTTTAATTAAAGGAAATAGTGCATTTGCGAGTTGCCAAAGGTTCCATTGGGCAATTTTAGCCTGATTTCCGAAAGCATATCTGCGGCCCGGCAAATCGGTTGTGTTTGAAGTGAAATTTAAGCTGTATTCATCCAGAAAAGAAAAGGGTCCGTAATCGATTGTTAAACCTAA
>JAHRWY010000008.1:0-4159 GCA_019104935.1 Kaistella sp. | reverse complement strand
CAACCGCCCATTGCTGCGGATATGGTTGCATTTTTTTTGAATAAAGTCCCGATTTCTCCCGCTACCAAAAGAAAACGGATAATATCTTCTTCAGTGCGGTGCGCCGTAAAAGCCTGAGAATACATAAGAACCGCAGGAATTACACCACTGGCGCCATTAGTTGGCGCAGTAATAATTCTGCCGAAACTGGCATTTTCCTCGTTTACCGCTAAAGCAAAACACGAAACCCATTTGTTGATATTGGTAAAAGTTTCTTCCGCCTCCACAACGCTGGTGAACCATTCGTCGATCGTAGTGTATGTTTTTTCACCAAGAAGTTTTCGGTTTAATCCTGCCGCACGGCGCGTAACATTAAGCCCGCCCGGAAGAATCCCTTCTTTACTGATGCCTTTATAAATGCATTCTTTTATTTGCTGCCAAATATAGAGTGCTTCCTGCTCGGTTTCTTCTTTGGTGCGCCAGGATTCTTCATTCATGAAAATTAAATCTGAAATTTTTTCAAGACCTAATTTTTGAATATTTCTCATAAGATCATCACCATTATGACACGGATAAAGTGTTCTTACACAATGCGTTTCGTAGGAATTTTCTTCCTGAGTGGCGATAAATCCTCCGCCAATTGAATAATAATCCTGAGTAATCTCTTCACCGTTTTCGAAAACTGCTTTAAAAATCATTCCGTTCGGATGAAAATCCAATGAACGCTGTTTATTGAGAATTAAATGATGTCCGTAAACAAAGGGAATCACCTTTTCTCCACCCAGATTAATCTGGTTTGAGGATTTAATGTCTTCGATCTTCGAATCTATCAGTGTGGTGTCAATTATTTTAAAATTTTCACCTGAAAGTCCCAACATTCCGGCAATATCGGTTCCGTGCCCGATACCGGTTTTTGCCAGTGACCCGAAAAATTCAACAAAAACTTCCTTCACCTCTGAAAGTGGATGACTCCTGCGAATTAGATTTAAAAAACTTTCAGCCGCATTCCACGGTCCCATGGTATGTGAACTTGACGGACCTATACCAACTTTGATGATTTCAAAAACACTTATTGATTGCATAATGCTGCAAAAATAACCTTTTATTCGATACCAAAAACATTAAAAAAAACCATGACCGAAAATGCTCTAAGAAACATAAATCATACTCATTTTGAATGATTTTCGTAAAATTATGAGTAAATTCGATAGAGATATTTCGATTAAACAACCTTATTTTTTGTACAGCATGTCTGCTTTCAGCCGCATCAGCAATCCTCTAAAATCATTTCTTATAGAAATTGGTGAGCTGAGTTATTTCACGATCCGTTTCTTCAAGGAAGTTTTTAAAAAGCCTTACGAATTTCAGGAGTTCCTGAAACAGTGCTTTTATATCGGGAACCGGTCGCTTTTTCTGGTAACCGTAACAGGATTAATTATAGGTTTGGTTTTTACGCTGCAGACCCGCCCAACGTTGCAGGAATTCGGCGCAGTTTCGATGATTCCGGCCATGGTGAGTATTTCACTTATCAGAGAAATTGGGCCTATTATTACAGGTCTTATCTGTGCAGGTAAAATCGGCTCCGGAATCGGTGCAGAAATCGGCTCCATGCGGGTTACAGAGCAGATTGACGCGATGGAAGTTTCGGGCACAAATCCATTTAAATATCTGGTAATCACACGGATTTTAGCCACAACGGTAATGTTGCCGCTTCTTGTGATATACAGTGATTTTATCGCGATTTTTGGATCTTATCTGGTTGAAAGCACCAAGGGAAATGTTTCGTTCACGCTTTATTTTAATCAGGTTTTCAACAGCTTGGAGTTCAGCGATCTGATTCCTGCCACGATTAAGAGTTTTTTCTTTGGCTTTGCTATCGGTTTGGTAGGCTGTTTTAAAGGATATTATTGTAATAAAGGAACTGAAGGTGTGGGAATTGCCGCCAATTCGGCAGTGGTTTATTCCTCGATGTTTCTTTTCATTATCGACTTTATCGCGGTTCTAATCACCAATATTTTTGTAACGTAAAATGGAAAATATTCATCCCAACAGCGCATTAATAAAGATAGAAAATCTTGAAAAAAGATTCGGTGACAATATTGTGCTCGACCGTTTTAGCCTTACCCTTAATGAAGGCGAAAATCTCGTGATCATGGGAAAATCGGGTTCAGGCAAATCGGTGATGATTAAATGTCTGATCGGTCTGGAAATTCCCGACAAAGGCTCAATAGAAATTATGGGAAAGAAAATAAATCTTCTGAACCGTGAAGAGCTTGACGAACTGCGCACCGAAATTGGCTTTCTGTTTCAGGGCAGCGCACTTTACGATTCGATGTCTGTAAGGGAAAATCTTGAATTTCCGTTGCGCCGACATACCAAAAAATTCGGAAAACTGAAAGACACGACTCCACTGGTGATGGAAGCCCTGGAAAATGTAAGCTTGACGGATGCTGTAGATTTGATGCCGAGTGAACTTTCCGGAGGAATGAAACGCAGAATTGCATTGGCAAGAACGCTTATTCTGCAGCCCAAAATTATTATTTATGATGAACCAACTACAGGTCTGGATCCCATAACAGCTAAAGAAATTATTATTCTAATGAAATCTGTACAGAAAAAATACAACACCTCTTCAATTATTATCACTCACGATGTCGATTGTGCGAGGGTGATTTCTAACAGGATGATTTTATTAATCGACGGAAAAAACTATGCTGAAGGCACTTTTCAGGAACTCTCCTTATCGCAGGATCCGAAGGTGAAAGCGTTTTTCAAATAATCAGAAAAGATGGAAAAATCAACAACACAAAAGTTAAGACTCGGCCTTTTTGTAATTATTGGCTCAGTAATTTTCATACTCACCGTATATTTTATTGGAAGTAAACAGCAGCTTTTCGGCAAAACTGACATCCTGAAAGCTCATTTTACCAATGTGAATGGCCTGCAGCCGGGAAATTCCGTAAGATTTTCGGGAATTAACGCCGGATCTGTAAAGAAAATTGAAATCATTAACGACAGCTTAATTAATGTCGAGATGGGTATTGACAGCAATGTTTTCAGATTCATTAAAAAAGATGCGCAGGCAAGTATTGGTACTGATGGTTTGGTGGGAAATATGGTGGTAAACATCATTCCGGGAACAGGAAATCTTGGGCCGGTAAAAAGCGGTGACTTGATAAAAACCGAGAAAAAATTAACTACCGACGATCTGTTGAAAACACTGAGCAAGACAAATCAAAACACGGAGCGAATTACAAATAATCTTCTGGAAATTTCAGAAAAAATTAATGAAGGCAACGGAACGCTGGGAATATTACTCAATGACCAAACTGCAGGAAACGACCTGAAAACAAGCCTTAGCGACCTTCGCGCGAGTATTGCATTTTTAAAATATTCAAGCAAAGGAACTACGCAGACGATCAACCAACTGAACCATATGATTTCCGGACTCGACAGAAAAGAAACAATGGTAGGCGTCCTAAAAGACAGCGCCATGGCCAATAAAATCAGAAAAGTAATCGTAAATCTGGATCATTCAGCGGTAAACATCAACCGAACCGTCGACAATCTTAATGCAACCATCAACAACGCAAAAAACGGCAAAGGCGCCATCAATTATCTTTCTAATGATTCGGTTTTTGTGAAAAATTTAGATTCTACCATGAGTAATATCAACAAAGCAAGTTACAATCTCAACCAAAACCTTGAAGCCTTGAAGCACAACATTTTTTTCAGAGGATATTTCAGAAAACTTGAAAAGCAGAAAACAAATCAACCCCAATAAGCACGGTTTTTGTAACGGTAATTTCAAAAAATAAATTATGTCTACAATCCCAGAAAAATTCAGCAATTATACCAAATTTATTTCGTTCATTTTAAAATACTGGAACAGCGATGTTTTCAAAGCAGCAAGCGAAAATGCACTAAACAATGAAAATTTCGATGATTCTGAACATGATTACAAAAACCCAGAAGAACTTGCCGAAGACCTTAAAAACATGGGACCTACGTACGTGAAATTGGGACAGTTGCTTTCTACGCGACCGGATCTGATTCCTGAACCTTATCTGAAAGCGCTGGAATCGCTGCAGGATGATGTAGAAGAAATTCCGTACAGCGAAGTTCAGAAAATTGTAGAAGAAGAAATCGGGCAGCGCATTTCCAAAGCTTTTGAAAGTTT
>JAHRWY010000224.1:0-6388 GCA_019104935.1 Kaistella sp. | reverse complement strand
GAAGTTCCCCATCATTTTATCGGAAATCTATCCGTGCAGGATTACTACTCAATCGGTCAGTTTGAAAAAGATGCAATCCAGAAAATGGAGAACCTCTTTACACACCATGACGTTGTAATTTTGGTCGGCGGAAGCATGATGTACGAAAAAGCCGTCATCGAAGGACTCAACGAACTTCCCGAAGCCAACGAAGAAAACCAGCAGAAACTGGAAAAAATCTTCATTGAAGAAGGCATTGAAGCACTGCAGAAAATCCTGGAAAATCTCGATCCTGAATATTTTAATATCGTAGACCGGGATAATCCCCGAAGACTGTTCCGCGCCATCGACATCATCTGGCAGACCGGTAAAACCTACACCGAAAATATTTCGGAGCAGGTAAAAAAACGGGATTTTGAAGTCATCAGAATTGGAATCGAAGCACCGCGCGAAACTATTTACGAAAGGATTAATCTGCGCGTAGATAAAATGCTGGGAGAAGGTCTGGCTGAAGAAGTGAAATCCCTGCTGCCTTACCGGAATCTTATTTCCCTGCGCACCGTGGGCTATACTGAACTCTTCAGATATTTCGATGGCGAATGGACGCTGGATTTTGCCGTGGAGGAAATAAAAAAGAATTCGCGCCGTTTCGCTAAGAGACAGCTGACCTGGTACCGTAAAGAAACGGATATCCACTGGGTTAATTTTGAAAATTCAGTTCAGGAATCCTTATCTTTGCTCAGCAACTTAAATATTAAACCTAAAATTCAATAAAATGGCAGATACTCCTTCAAATATGCTCGAGTTGGGAACAAAAGCTCCCTTTTTCGAACTTCCCAATCCTTCGCACAGCAACGAAATTCAGTCGCTTGAAGAGCTGAAAGGTGAAAAAGGAACGCTGGTGATCTTCATGTGCAATCATTGCCCGTTTGTGCTTCATGTGATCGATAAACTGACGGAATTGTATGAAGATTACAGCGATAAAGGCATCGAGTTTATCGCAATCAATGCCAATGATGTGGAGAAATACCCGGCAGATTCCCCGGAAAAAATGGTGGAATTTCAGGTAGAACGTAAATTTGATTTTCCGTATCTCTACGACGAAAGCCAGGCGGTTGCCAAAGCTTATGATGCTGCCTGCACCCCTGATTTCTACTTTTTCGATGAAAAATTGGATTTAATTTACCGCGGCCAGATGGATGATTCCAGACCCGGAAATCAAAAAGAAATTACCGGCGAAGATTTAATTATCGCTTTCGAAAATCTTCTTGCAGGAGCGCCTCAGGAAGAATTCCAAAGACCAAGCTTAGGCTGTAATATCAAGTGGAAGTCTTAATAAGAGCAAGATAGATCGGCATGTAAAAAGTAAAAAGAGCCAGGTGTTTGATAGACATGGCTCTTTTTATTTTTATCTTTTTACTTTAGAAGAAGGGATTATAATCTTTTTCAAAACCAATCGTTGTCGGGTTACCATGTCCGTTATACACTTTGGTATCGCCATCCAGAATAAATAGTTTCGTTCTGATGCTTTCGAGTAACTGCTCGTGGTTTCCTTTGTAAAGATCGGTGCGTCCGATGCTTCCTTCAAACAGCACATCACCGGAAACTACAAATTTCTGCGCTTCGTTGTGGAAGGCGATATGTCCCGGAGAGTGTCCCGGTACATGCAGGATTTTAAATTCATCTTCGTCAAGTTTCAATACTTCATTTTCTTTCAGGAACTGGATTTCGCCTTCAAAAGGTTTAAAGAAAAACCCGAACCGGTTGGCGTCCATGGGATTTCTGTCGAGCATTTCCTTTTCAGTCTCGTGAAGCCGTACAGGAACTTTGTAAAGGTCATAAACCGTCTGTAAACCCAACACATGGTCGATGTGGGCATGGGTGAGGAGAATATTCTGGATTTTTAAACCATTTTCTTCAATAAAATTCTGCAAAAGCCTGGTCTCTTCAGTGCTGAAGTTTCCCGGATCGATGATGAATGCATTTTTATGGTCATTATAAACCACATACGTATTCTCCGAAAAAGGATTGAAAACGAATGATCTTATCTGTAACATAGAAAGGAAATTAAGTTTCAAAAATACGGTTTTACGGAGAACTGTGCAGAATGGTTACAACAAATTGGCGCAAATTTCGTTAACTTCGTACGAATGAAATTTTTATCTCTCTTTTTTATCGCGCTCTCGTCATTTGTTTTTGGTCAGGATATCCGGAGCATTCAGCTGTTTAATCCGCAAACCAATGACGAAACTCCCGTGATCGGCTTCAATGAACAGCTCATTCTTAAATTTGATGACTTATCGAATTCGAGTACGGTTTACCGGTATACCCTCAAGCATTTCGACAGAAACTGGCAGGATGACGGGCTGTTTTTTACCGAATACGCCAACGGAAGCCTGAACGGTCTCATCGATAATTTTCAGTATTCCTTCAATACCTTACAGCCTTATACCAATTATACGCTGGCATTTCCGAATGATAAAATCCAGCCGAAGATCTCCGGAAATTTCGAGATTATCGTCTATAAAGATTCCCAAAACAAACCGCTGTTCACTAAAAGATTTTCTGTCGTTGAAGACGGCGCTCATGTTGCCCTGAATATCAGCCGCACCACCGATGCACGGAGACCACAGGTTAACCAGCGCGTTGAGGTGCAGGCCATTGGCAATAATGCCGCACTGTCGCAGAACATCAATTCGGTAAGCCTGAATGTAATCCAGAACAACAACTGGAACACGGCGGTGTACAACCAGCGGCCAAGTTCTTCCCTTGGAAACAAAATTCTGTTTCAGCAGATGAATCTCACTTTTCCGGGAAATAACGAGTTTTATTATTTCGACAACAAGAACATGAACCAGGCTTTCGATATGGTAGCCGGCGCAGAAACGGTAGAAGGAATCAATTACACGTATTTATATCCGGTTTGGGCATTTCCGCTGAATTACCAGTACCAGCCCGATGTAAACGGCGCCTATTATTTCCGAAGAAACGATTTGGGAATTGAGCGCGTGGCCGATAAAGAAGCCGATTACTCCTGGGTATATTTTGCGCTCGATTCCGAAAAAACAGATAAAGAAATCTATGTGCTGGGTGGTTTCAATGATTTTATTCCCACCAAAGAAAACCAAATGTTTTACGATGAAACCGCCAAGAAATATATCGCAAAAATCTACCTGAAACAGGGGTTCTACAATTATATCCTGGCCACTAAAAACACAGACGGAAGTCTGAATTTCGGTGAAATCAACGGCAGTTTCTGGCAGACAGAAAATCTTTATCAGGCCTATCTTTACTACAGACCTTTCGGCCGCAACTACGATGGATTAATAGGCTACGGCGAATTCCGAAAACCGGTAAGGTAGTTTTTCAGGAGCTTTTTCCCGCTATCCGCTGTATCTTTTGCTCTTCGTGCCTCATCACAAAAGGATGCCGCTCCTATCGGGGCTAGCGGAAACGTTGTAAAATTTAATTCGGTCCTAAACCAGATAAAATTCCCCGAGTTTTTCTTCGCATAAAGTTTTTACGACTTCAATCCATCGGTCTTCATCATTCAGACATGGGATATAGTGGAAATTTTCTCCGCCGGCATGCAGAAATTCTTCACGACCTTCAACAGAGATTTCTTCCAGCGTTTCAAGACAGTCTGATACAAACGCCGGACAAACGATGGCCAGATTTTTCACGCCTTTTTTTGGTAAGTTTTCTAAGGTTTCATCAGTGTAGGGTTCCATCCATTTGTCTTTTCCAAGGCGGGACTGAAAAGAAATTACCGTTTTTTCCTTTGGAATATTCAGTTTCTGAATCACAAGTTCTGTAGTCTTAAAACACTGATGGCGGTAACAGAACTGATGGCTCGGATTCTGGTCGCGGGAGCAGCAGTCGTTGAGATTACAGGTTTTTGTAGGATCGGTTTTGTAGATGTGTCTCTCCGGAACGCCATGATAAGAAAACTGCAGCGCATCGAAGTTTTCAGGCAGTTTCTCCCGGATGCTTTCCGCTAAACAGTCGATGTAAATTTCGCGGTTGTAGAATGGCTGTACATAATTGATTTTCACCTCCGGAAAGAATTTTTTGCGCACTTCCTCGGCTTTGTCAACCACCGTTTCTGTTGTGCTCATCGCATATTGCGGATAAAGCGGAAACAGCACAATTTCGGTAACGCCCTGTTCGGTAAGTTTACGGATTCCGTTTTCGATGCTGGGTTCAGCATATCGCATCCCGATTTCTACCGGCACGTCGACCAGTTTCTGTAATTTCGTCTGAATCTGTTTGGTGATGACAATCAAAGGCGAACCTTCGGGCGTCCACACGGTTTTATAAGCCGCTGCAGATTTCGGCGGACGGGTATTCAGAATGATGCCCTGTACCAGAAGCGACCGGAAAAACCATCGGTAATCGATCACTTTTTCATCCATTAAAAACTCGTCGAGATATTCTTTAACGTCTTTTACATCTGTTGATTTCGGAGACCCGAGATTGACTAATAAAATTCCTTTCATAAAAATAAATAATGCGTGCTGCGAAATGGGTAATGTATTGCTTTCGCGTTACCCGTCGCTTATATTTTTTATACGTTTACAGCTTCTACATTCTGCACCAAATCCGGAACAAACTGTTTCAGGAGGTTTTCGATGCCGCCTTTTAGGGTCGCCGTAGAACTTGGGCAGCCCGAGCATGCGCCCTGAAGCAGCATTTTTGCAGTCTTGGTATCTTCATCATATCCGATGAGCGAGATTTTTCCGCCATCGCCTTCAACGGCAGGCGCAACGTATTCATTTAAAATATCCGAAATTTTCTGCTCGTTTTCGGTGTAATCCCTGTTGATGATGCTTTCTACCGGACTTGAATGTTTCTGGGGCGCGATATTTGAAATTTTTCCACCGTTTTCCAGATATTCTGTAATGAACGCGCGCACCGGAACCATCACTTCATGCCATTCCACAGATACATTTTTGGTGACGGCCACGAAATTATCAGAAATAAAAACTTCTTTGGCGAATTCAAATTCATCAAAAATCGCCTTTGCCAAAGGTATTTCTGCGGCTTCTTCTCTCGATTTTACCTCTACAAAACCCTCAAGCAGCGGTTTTCCTGAAACGAATTTCATTACCATCGGATTCGGAGTCATTTCCGCAAAAACCGGATGGGCTTCTTTTGATTTCTGTCTGTAAATCCTTGGGTTTGCAAGAAGCTGGTCTTCAATGATATTTTTTAAACTGTCGGTCACAAATTCCCATTCTACCGTATCCTGTTTGGCGACTGCAATAAAATTGGCGGTTATAAAAATCCTTTCGATAAAAGGATAGTTGAAAAGTTCCTGTGCCAAAGGAATTTCAGAAAGATCTGAGGTTCGATCGAGCTCCAGCGATCCGGGAATCAGGTTATAATCGGCGACAAACTTCATCACTTTTGGATTTTCGGTAGGCTCTATAAGTATTGATCTCATTTTATTTCGTTAATTTTGGATGACAAAAATACGGATTATAAACCGGCTTTGGGAATCTGAAATTAAGATATTATCAATCCGGGGAAAATCAATTATCAATAACGCTAGCGCAAGACAGAAAATGGCATTAATTAAAGAACTTTTAGGAAAGACCCCACAAATTGGCGAGAATACATTTCTCGCGGAAACCGCAACCGTAATTGGCGACGTAACGATGGGCAGAGACTGCAGTATTTGGTATAACGCAGTAATACGCGGCGATGTGCATTTTATAAAAATGGGCGACAAAGTGAATGTTCAGGATAATGCAATGCTGCACTGCACTTTCGAGAAATTCCCCCTCATAATCGGCAATAACGTTTCTATCGGGCATAATGCAATTGTTCACGGCTGCACAATTAAGGATAATGTACTGATTGGCATGGGCGCCATTGTGATGGATGACTGCCTGGTAGAAAGTAATTCTATTGTCGGGGCAGGTTCTGTAGTCACTCAGGGAAGCCATATAAAATCCGGCGAGGTTTGGGGAGGCATTCCGGCGAGAAAAATCAAGGATATTTCATCGGAACTGCTGGAAGGGGAAGTAAACCGTATTGCCAACAACTACGTAAAATATTCCGGCTGGTATAAGGATTAAATGGTTGCATTCTTTGCTCTTGTACTCTTGATTTATGTTGTAATTCCATTATCCATTTTATTTGGACTGTATTACAGGTTTAGAAACAGCAGAGCCAGAAATTATGTGATTGTCATTTGCCTGTTGCTTATCATCTTCTACCTTTTTTGGATGCGGAAAACCTGGATGAATTTTGTGCATTTGCATTGATTCATTTATATTACGTTTCCATGTGTTCTGAAAATGGGCCTAAAATATCTGTGTGATTTTAAGATCTGACTACGCTGCTCCAGAAAAGTAGGAACGAATTTTGAAGACAGATAAAAAAATATTCATACAGATCAGCT
>JAHRWY010000204.1:0-3509 GCA_019104935.1 Kaistella sp. | reverse complement strand
GATGTATAAATCTCTACCTTCCAGTTCCAGTGGTGAATAGGGTTTCACTGCTGCAATGGTAGGAACATTGTCCTTAATTGCAAGTGTTGGTACAATTTCAACAAAACCTCCGATAGCTACAGCAACAAAAGAAAGTATCGTAAATAATACAGGGGTTCTTTCTAACCACAGATGTAGTCCCTCTCCTTCTTTTCTTTTTGGGGCAACGTTGGCTAATGCGGGCGCTTCAGCAGGAACCTCTTTCTGGAATGATCCCTGTCTTACTGTTGCAACTAAATTCACCACCATCAAAACAGCGCCGGAAATGTAAAGCAAACCGCCAACAAATCTCATTTGATAGTAAGGAATAATGGCAGTTACGGTATCTAACCAGTTTTTATACACTAAAGTTCCATCTGGATTGAACTGTTTCCACATTAACCCTTGAGTAAATCCTGAGATATATAAAGGAACTGCATAGAAAATAATTCCCAAAGTCCCTAACCAGAAATGCCAGTTCGCTAATTTTACAGACCATAGTTTTGTCCTCCAAAGGATTGGTAACAGGAAGTAAACCATACCAAATGTTATGAATCCGTTCCAGCCAAGTGCTCCTACGTGAACGTGACCAATAACCCAGTCTGTATAGTGACCAATTTTATTTAAAGTTTTAGTTGCTAATAGCGGTCCTTCAAAAGTTGCCATACCATAGCAGGTTACTGCAACCACAAAGAATTTAAGAACTGGATCTTCACGGACTTTATCCCAAGCTCCCCTCAAAGTAAGAAGACCGTTCAGCATTCCTCCCCATGACGGTGCGATAAGCATAATAGAGAAACCTGTAGCCAAAGCCTGTGCCCATCCCGGTACAGCAGTGTACTGTAAGTGATGTGGGCCTGCCCAGATATAAACAAAAATAAGTGACCAGAAGTGAATGATCGATAATTTATAGGAAAAAACGGGTCTGTTTGCTGCTTTAGGCAAGAAATAATACATCAGACCAAGAACGGGAGTTGTAAGTACAAACGCTACCGCATTATGCCCGTACCACCACTGAACCAATGCATCTTTCACCCCTGCGTATGCAGAATAAGATTTCCAGCCGGTAAAGGAAAGTGGAACTTCTAAGTTATTGAAAATGTGAAGCATCGCAATCGCAACCCATGTTCCCAAATAGAACCAAATTGCAACGTACAGGTGACGCACTCTTCTTCTTGCAATGGTACCGAACATATTGATACCGAAGATCACCCAAATAATGGTAATCAAAATATCAATCGGCCATTCGTGTTCTGCATATTCTTTGGAAGTATTGATTCCCATTAAGAAGGTAATAACAACAGCAACAATCATCAGCTGCCATCCCCAGAAGTGAATCCAGGAAAGGGTATCACTGAACATTCTTGTTTTAAGCAAGCGCTGCATGGAGTAATAGGCACCCGCGAAGAAACCATTACATACGAATGCAAAAATCACTGCGCTGGTGTGCAGCATCCGGATCCGTCCAAAACCGAATGCCCCCTGGGAATTGATTAATCCCTGCAGATCACCGCTTCGTAAACTTACGATGGTTGGGTCGTCCGTCCCAAGAAAATACTCAGGAAGTTCCGGATAGAATAGCATCCATGCGGCGGTAAGTCCTAATAAAAAACCGACAAGCCCGAAGACTACGGTTGCATAAAGAAACGCACGCACAATACTGTTGTCATAACTAAACTTTTGTGTTTCCATATTAACTAATCACTTTTTGCTTCTGTTATTTTTTTTAATTCTGGTTTATTTTCTTCTTCAGATTCCGGCTCGTCTTTGATAATTTCTGAGTCGAGAAGTATCCGGACGGCGGGAGATTCATCATCCTCAAACTGTCCTTTTTTTACGTTTACGATAAAAACGATTAAAAAGACCACAGCCAGCGACACGCTGCAAAGAATCATTAAATATAATATATCCATGTGCGGTGCAAATTTAGGGATAAACCGGTTCAAATTTACTTAAAAAATATGATATTCCTCAACAAACGTTAAAGTTTGTTAATTTAAAATCTCTCTAAATAATCAAATTTCTCGGTTTAAGTTTTTGATTCTGAATCATGTAGAGAAATTCACACGGTAAATCCTTCTTTTTTATTTGATTTTAAAATATTTTGTACTGCGCCACCAAGTGGAAATTGACGTAAACGCCACCACACTTATCGAACTTATCGGCATTAAGATCGCCGCAAACAATGGCGACATGTGTCCCGTAACCGCAAAACTCAAACCGATAATATTGTAGAAAAAACTGATCGCAAAAGTGATCTTTACAATCACCATCGCGTCTTTGGAAAAACTAAGATAATCATTCAGTTTCTCCAGTTTTTCACCGGACATAATCACATCCGATGACGGGGTGAAAGAGTTGGTGTCATCTGCAACCGCAATTCCCACGTTACTTTGCTTCAGCGCGCCTGCATCATTCAGCCCATCACCCAACATGGCCACTTTTTCGTCGTGGTCCTGAAGTTTTTTAATGTAATTCAGTTTATCTTCAGGATTTTGGTTAAATGCCATTCCATCAAAATCAGGAATAATTTTCTTAAGCTGCGTTTCCTCAGATGCATTGTCGCCGCTCAACACATGAACACGGTAACCTGCAAGATTTTTAAATAAAGTACTTAGATTTTTCCGGTATTCATTCTTGAAGACAAACTTCCCAATAAAGACATTGTTTTTGCTGATATAAACCGCGGTTTCAAGATTTTTAGCTTCTTCACCAATCAGTTTTGCAGAACCTATCTTATAAAGTGCCCCGCGGACTTCTGCTTCGTAGCCCTTTCCGGGAGTTTCCGCAAACTTTTCAACAGGAAAGTATTCGTCCTCAACTTTCAGAAAATCATATAGCGCTTTTGATAATGGATGGTTTGAATTTTTGACGAGCGACTTTATATTTTTCAAATCGAAATCTTCAATCTCATTACCTTCAAAATGAATATTCGCTTCCTTATTGTGAGTGATCGTACCGGTTTTATCGAACACCAAAGTGTTGATTTTCGAAATTTTTTCGATGGTTAAAGTGTCTTTTACATAGAATTTATTCCTTCCCAAAATCCGCATCACGTGCCCAAAAGTAAACGGTGCCGAAAGTGCCAGCGCGCACGGGCAGGCAATAATAAGAATCGCAGCAACCACCCGAAACATTTTTTCAAAATCAATCCTTCCCCAATAAATTCCGGCAATCAGGGTAATTCCCAAAATTATAAAAGTGAAATATTTTGAAATATGATTGGTTAATGTATCTAAACCTGTTTCGTGCTTTCTGAACGCTTCCTTATTCCATAACTGAGTTAAGTAACTCTGGTTCACAGTCTTAATCACTTCAAGTTCCAGCGCTGATCCCACCTGTTTCCCGCCGGCAAAAATTTTATCGCCCGGTTTTTTAGGCACCGAAGCACTTTCACCCGTAATAAAACTATTGTCAATATTGCCTTCACCGTTAATCAAAATAGCATCCACCGGGATAATTTCCTGATTACGGACCATAATCCGGTGCCC
>JAHRWY010000166.1:0-2868 GCA_019104935.1 Kaistella sp. | reverse complement strand
TTCTTGGGTCTGTACCGTCGATTGCCTCCTTATCCATTGGTGAAGGAAGGTATATACATACAGCATCCAGCATGAACTGTACACCTTTGTTTTTGAATGAAGAACCACATGTCATTGGGATGATGCTCATATCCAAAGTTGCAGCTCTAAGTGCAGCGTGAATTTCTTCTTCAGTGATGGAATTTTCGTCTTCCATGAATTTCTCAAGAAGGTTTTCGTCATAAGCTGCGATTTCTTCGATCAACTGTGCTCTGAACTGCTTCACTTCGTCAGCCATATTAGCCGGGATATCCACAATATCAAAAGTAGAACCATGATTCTCGTCATGCCATACAATCGCACGGTTTTTCACCAAGTCTACCACACCTTTGAAGTCTGCTTCATCACCAATTGGTAATACGATTGGAACTGCATTGGAACCAAGCATTTCTTTTACCTGCTTACAAACGTTCAGGAAGTCAGCACCCTGACGGTCCATCTTGTTTACAAAGCCCATACGAGCAACTTTATAGTTGTCCGCAAGTCTCCAGTTGGTTTCAGACTGAGGTTCAACCCCGTCTACTGCAGAGAAAAGGAATACAAGACCATCAAGTACACGAAGTGAACGGTTTACCTCTACGGTAAAGTCAACGTGTCCCGGTGTATCGATAATATTGAAGTGGTAATCTTTGGCTTCCGGAAGAGCTCTTCCCTGCTCAGTTGGGAATTTCCAGTCTACAGTTACTGCTGCAGATGTAATGGTAATCCCTCTTTCAGCTTCCTGCTCCATCCAGTCGGTAGTAGCTCCACCTTCGTGGGTTTCCCCAATCTTGTGATTCTTTCCCGAATAAAATAAAATTCTTTCTGTAGTGGTGGTTTTCCCTGCATCAATGTGTGCAGCGATACCGATGTTTCTTGTAAGTTTAAGATCTCTTGCCATTTCAGATTAGAATTTAAAGTGTGAAAATGCTTTGTTAGCTTCAGCCATTCTGTGAGTGTCTGTTTTCTTTTTGTAAGCAGCACCTTCTTCTTTTGCAGCAGCGATAACTTCAGCAGCTAACTTCTGAGCCATTGATTTATCGTTTCTTGCTTTAGAATATTTAATTAACCACTTCATTGCCATAGAAATTTTTCTATCCGCACGAATTGGCATAGGAATCTGAAAATTAGCACCACCGATTCTTCTTGAACGTACTTCTACGTGCGGCATAACGTTGGTTAAAGCATCTTTCCAGATTTCAAGAGAAGTTTTTTCGTTTTCTCCTTTTTTGCTTTCTACGATATCTAAAGCATCATAGAAAATTTTGAATGCGATAGATTTTTTACCGTCTAACATCAAATTGTTTACAAATCTCGTTACCAGCTGATCATTAAATTTAGGATCCGGTAACAACGGTCTTTTTTTCGCTTTCGTCTTTCTCATTGTTTCGTTTCTTTAAAAATTAATGATTACTTTTTCTTACCTTTTGCTGGTGCTGCAGCTGCCTGACCTGGTTTTGGTCTCTTAGCTCCGTACTTAGATCTTCTCTGAGTTCTTCCGTTTACTCCTGCGGTATCCAAAGCTCCACGAACAATGTGATAACGTACTCCCGGTAGGTCTTTCACCCTTCCTCCGCGTACCAATACTATCGAGTGCTCTTGAAGATTGTGTCCTTCGCCCGGGATATAAGCGTTGACTTCTTTACCGTTAGAAAGTCTTACCCTTGCAACTTTTCTAAGTGCAGAGTTAGGTTTCTTAGGTGTGGTAGTATATACTCTTGTACATACACCTCGTCTTTGTGGACAGGAATCAAGTGCAGCCGATTTACTCTTCTTGGTAAGTGCGACTCTTCCTTTTCTAACTAATTGTTGAATAGTAGGCATTTAATTGCTTTTTATTTTAGGGTGCAAAAGTAAGTAATATTTTTTAATCTACAATAGGTTATAACTAAATAATCTTCATAATTAAGATTGTATATGCTGTAGATAATGTTGTGACGCTCAATATGCTTCGATTATAATTAAATTAAACTCCTAGCGATCAAATCGAAGTCTAAGTTGCGAGGTATATAAAACCTGTGTTTTATCCTTAATTGTGTCATACTTCAACCATTTGATCTGCGGATTTACAGTGCCTCCGATAGACTGCTTCCACTCTCCTTTCTGTTTGTTAGTATGTTGATAGGTAAAAGATCTGTTGAGCACAGGAATATGATATACCGTAACATTCTTTATCTCTTTTTCATCATCAAAAAGATATTTTCTATTCTTAAACTCTGGCATCTGAAGTTCGATTATCCTTTTATTCTTAAGATAATTTTCCGGACTTTTCAGACTGTAAGCCGTTAAAAATATCAGAAAAAAAACGGCAGTCCTGAAAATAAATTTATCTTTTTTTAAATCTTTAAAGTAAACAATCAGAAAAGAAAACGCGATACAAAAATTGGCTGCAGAAAGCATTCTTACATTCAGTTCCTCAATCTGCTGATAAAATCCAGAGATAAACATGGTAACCGTATAGATTCCGGCAATAATCCACAGCAGATAATGAAATTCCATCTGCAGGTTATCTTTTTTACACTTCACCAACTTTACAAAATACCGCAGCAACAATAAATCGATTAACATAAGCCCCACCTGAAAAGCAATACTTATGATACTGTTAGAAGCCGGTTTAATTCCTATGAAAGGATCTATCACATTCACCATCGCCAGGATATTGCGCAAAACATAAACCGGATAAATCTGTGCCGGTGCTCCGCGCAGATGTTCCCCGGTGAAACTTCCGTACATTAAATAATTAAAAGCGAGGTACGCCAAAATTCCGCCGCCCGAAAACACCAAAACTTTTAAAATATCTTTTTGGAACTCGAAAAGCCGTCTTCTAAAAAGCATCCAAAGCCAAAAAAT
>JAHRWY010000160.1:0-9074 GCA_019104935.1 Kaistella sp. | reverse complement strand
ATTCGGAATTTATCAGCTGAAGTAATTATTTAAACAACCGTTCAGCATTTTCGGTCGTGATGCGGTCGATTTCAGAAAAATCTTTGCCGTAAATATTCACGAGCTTTCCTGCAACGAGATCGAGGTAAGAGCTTTCATTTCTTTTGCCACGGTGCGGAACCGGAGCCAGATACGGCGAATCAGTCTCCAGCACGATTTTGTCTAAAGGAATTTCATGGAGAAACTGATCGATTTTGCCGTTTTTGAAAGTCACTACTCCACCAATTCCCAAAATGAAATTCAGATCGATTGCATGTTCTGCCTGCTCCAGATTTCCGGAAAAACAATGGAAAATTCCACGGAGTTTCGGGTGTTTTTTTCTCTCCAACACTTTAAAAGTTTCATCGAAACTTTCCCGCGTGTGAATCACAATCGGTAAATCCTTCTCAATTGCCCAGTCGATTTGCTGCTCGAAGGCTTTCACCTGAATATCCAGGGTAGATTTATCCCAGTAAAGATCGATCCCAATCTCCCCGATTGCAGGAAAACTTCTTTGATTTAGGTAATCCTCTACAATTTTCAGTTCTTTTTCCCACGATTCAGGTTTTACGTAGCATGGATGAAGTCCCATCATCGCAAAAATCTGTCCTGGATATTCACTTTCCAGGGTAAGAATTTTTTCGTGAGTTTCAGAGTCGATCGCCGGAAGGTAAAATTTGGAAACACCTTTTTTAAGAGCTCTTTCTATCATTTCCTTTCGGTCTTCATCAAATTCTTCGGAATATAAATGGGTGTGGGTATCGATCATTACATTTGTTTTTAGGTTGCAGCCCGACTTGAACGGAGCTCTTTTTGTGAAGCAAAGCGGAACAAAAAAGCGGGAGTGGAAGGCGGAAAAGCTGCCCAAATCAATTTAAAAAATTTTATGTTTCACTTTCGTTTGCTGTGCTGCAATTCGTTTTTCAATAGTTGAGAGAAATTCCTGATGTTTCGGGCTTTTTTCATCTGCAGATTTGTGCTCTATAGCTTTTGCGATCTTAAAGTTTTCCTCAACAAAATCCATGGTTTCATCAGAAAAATAAGCGCTCCCAAATTTTTCCCAAATGTACTGAACAGCCTGCCTGCTGGGATGAATTAAATCTTCTTTATAGAAACGGTAATCGCGTAAATCATCCATCAAAATCTCGTAAACCGGCAGATAGTGGCAGTTTTCGAACTGTGGCAGGATTTCATGAATTGCTGCAATTAATTTGGCTTTACTCAGATTATTTTCAACCATTCCGTCTTTGGTATGACGCACCGGAGAAACCGTGAACATAATCTGAACATTTTCTTTGCAGATATCTTTCAGCAAGGTTACTGTTTCGTAAACGGAATCTGTGATTTCCAGATGTGTTAAAAGCCTTTTTTCAAAATATTTTCCGGGGATTTTATGGCAGTTTGCCACCAGTTTTTTCTTGGGCATAAATTCATAAACAAATGAAGTTCCGTACGTGATAATCACCCAATTGGTTTCCTGCAGAAAACGGTTTCCCAACTCAATTTCAGCATTTATTTTTTCCAAAGTCTGATGAGCAAACCGGGAATTGAATTTGCTGTGATGATCCAGGGAAATTACTTCTTCATTGAACTTTATTAAATCGTCTTCAGCATAAAATTCGGAATGGTACAGCCTTTTAACCGCCTGATTGATTGAAAAGGGGTTAAATATTGTTCCAAACGGATTATTTAATGTCTGAATCTGCCCAGTTTTCAGCAAATCTGATATTTCAGACGCAAAACATGAGCCGATTGAAAACACCTGGTCGTCAATTTCCAGAGCTGTATCTGAAACTGGTATTTGTACTTCGGTACGGAATTTCATTGGTGGGATTAAGAATTAACTTTCGCGTCGAAGAAGATAATTTGCAAGTTCGATAAACGGCTTCTTTTTCTCATCCGGAACATTAATCTGGTTAAGATACTCCTGGGCGATTTCGTTATACTTTTGAATAAGATGAAGGGTTTTTTCATCAACTTTTGTACGGCGGAAGATCTTCTCAACACTATACACTTTGTCGACATTATCGGTTTTTTTCGCGTACCAATATTCAAGTTCTTTCTTTTCTTCTTCGGTTCCGTGTTCTTTTGCCAAGAGATAAAGTACTGTTTTTTTGTTTTCGTAAATATCACCGGCGTGTTTTTTACCGAACTGTTCCTGGTTCCCGAAAACATCCAGATAATCATCCATAATCTGGAAGGCAATTCCTACATTTTTACCGAAATTAAAAATTGCTTTCGCGTCTTTAAAATCCGCACCGGCGATCAGCGCACCAATTTCGAATGATGAAGCACTTAAAACCCCGGTTTTATAAGTAATCATCCGGATATAATCATTGAAAGTTACATCTTCCTGGGTTTCAAAATTAATATCGTACTGCTGGCCTTCGCAAAGTAAAATCCCGGTGTGGGTAAAGACCCTGAGACAGGCTTTGTAAAGTTCCGGCTCCAGATCATCAAAGAATTTATAGGCTTTTAGAAGGAGTCCGTCTCCTGATAAAATTCCGGCATTTATGCCATGTAACGTATGAATGGTAGGCTTATTTCTCCGTAACGGTGCCTCGTCCATGATATCATCATGAATCAGCGTAAAATTGTGAAAAAATTCGATAGCCAATGCAGGTTTTATGGCTTTCTGAAGATCGCCGCCAAACATATCGTTTGCCATTAAAACCATAATCGGACGAAGTCTTTTGCCGCCATGGGAAATAATGTAATTCATCGGATCATAAAGCTCCGTCGGTTTATCTTTGAATCTATATTTGTCGATCGCTTTGGAAACTATTTCCTGATATTCTTCTAAAAACTGCATATATTTCTTGTTTGTACAAAATTACGATTTTAAAAACTTTCTTGCTTCACAAATCGACATAAAAAAAACCACCTTGTTACGAGTGGTTTCAAGTTATTTCTGATTGTATTTATCTTACCGCAATAACGAGCAAGTAAGTAAGTCCAGCAACAACTGCCGAAATTGGGATGGTTAAAACCCAGGCCCAAAGAAGACTTACGGTGATTCCCCAGCGTACTGCGGAAACTCTTTTTGTTAACCCTACCCCGATGATTGCACCGGTAATGGTGTGGGTAGTAGAAACAGGGATCCCGAGGTGATCGGTAATGAATAAAGTGATCGCTCCGGCAGATTCCGCACTTACCCCTTCCAAAGGAGTAACTTTGGTAATCTTTGTTCCCATTGTTTTTACAATCTTCCATCCGCCGCTCATTGTTCCCAAACCGATCGCGAGGAAGGATACAAAAGGCACCCAAATGTAATCGGTGGTAAAATGCTTAAACCGGTCTGCTGAATCCATCAATGCGTACTCGTCAGTTCCACCAATCAAAGTAACATGATAGTAGATTACGGCGGCACCAATGATTCCCATTACTTTCTGCGCATCGTTAAGACCATGGCCCAAACTGAAAAGTGCGGAAGAAGCAAGCTGCCATTTTTTAAAATGCGCATCGGCTTTACGGGGATTGCTGTTTTTTGCAAAATTTACAATAATCAGCGTAATGATTACCGAAACCAACATCCCGATAAACGGTGCCATAAAGATGAAGAGGAAGATAGGAATCACCTTTTCATATTTTACCACGTTTTGGGTAAACAGCTGCTGGAAGGCCAATTTAAGTTTCTCGAAGATACCCAGATCAGGATTCGCCAGGGCAACGTGATGATAATCCATCACCAAGGCATGCATCAAAGCTGCGCCAAGAAAGCCGCCAATCAGCGTATGTGAGGATGATGAAGGAATCCCGAACCACCAGGTAAGGAGATTCCATGCGATTGCTGCGATAAGCCCAGAAAATATAACTTCAAGGTTAATAAAATCTTCGTTTACGGTTTTGGCAATGGTGTTACCAATTTTAAATTCACCGATGATGTACATCGCCACAAAGAAAGCTGCAAAATTCCATAATGCTGCCCAAAGAACAGCCTGAAAAGGAGTAAGAACTTTTGTTGAAACAATGGTAGCAATGGAGTTGGCCGCATCGTGAAACCCGTTGATATAATCAAATATTAGTGCTAGAGCTATAATGATTATTAATAATACTGGTAATTCCATTCTTAACGTTTAAGGTTAGTGCCCAGGATTAAGCATATTTAATTACGATACTGTCCATCGTGTTTGCTACATCTTCAGCCTTATCGGTTACGATTTCAAGATATTCCAGAACAGATTTAATTTTGATGATGTTAATCGCATCATTGGTCTCGAAAAGTTTTACGGTAGCCTGACTTAAGACATCATCAGCAATATTCTCGTAGGAGTTAATTTTAATACACGATTCTTTCACGGCTTTTCCGTTTTTGAAATCCTTCAGGTTTTCCATTGCAGTTTGGATTTCAATACAAGATTTGTAAATCAATAAGCTGAATTCGGTATAAGCAGGATCAAGCGGTGTTTTATAAAGATAAATGTACTTTGCAGAAGCATACATATAATCTGCAATATCATCCAGCCCGCTCGCTAAATGGCTGATGTCTTCTCTGTCGAATGGCGTAATGAAGTTTTCGCCTAACTGTACAAAAATCTCATGGGTAAGATCATCGAGTTTGTGCTCGTAATCGCTCATATTGGTAAGCATCGTATCATCATTGATATCGAAATCCAGAAGCCCTTCATGAAATTCTTTAGACATCTCAGTCAAAGTTGCTGCTACTTTTTCAAACAGTACAAAAAACACTTTGTCTTTTGGTTGGAACGCTTTAAAAATATTGCCGATTCCCATTTTTTTTGATTTAAAATTAGTGGTGCAAATTTCCGAAAAACCGATTTAACTTAGCCGTTTTAATATTAATTTTTCGTAACATTGAGAAATATCTATCCACAAAATTACAAAAAAGAAGTCCCGAAATAATATCGGGACTTATTAATTATCAAATTTAGAAAGGAAATTAGTTTGCCACTTCGGCTCTCATTTCTTTTCCTTTAAATTTCTGGGTTTGTAAACCTTTTATCACTTCATCTTTAAATGATTTCTCAACTTCAAAGAACGAGAATTTTTCCAGAATCTCGATTTCACCGATATCAGGTCTTTTCTTGGATTTTGCGGTAGATTTGTTAATAATCTCGAGCATATCCATTTTCTTCAGCTGGTCTTTTTTTCCTAAGTTAAAGAAGAAACGCACCATATCACTGTTGTTTTTTCTAGGCTTTCTGTCGCGGTCTCTTCCACCATCGCGTCCGCCGTCT
The DNA here is from genome assembly GCA_019104935.1 of Kaistella sp. GTDB lineage: Bacteria > Bacteroidota > Bacteroidia > Flavobacteriales > Weeksellaceae > Kaistella. The sequence continues at coordinate 3,858 of JAHRWY010000160.1, read as the reverse complement.
CTGAAGCTGTCTCTACGGTCACCTCTGTCGCGGTCTCTGCCACGGTCACGATCTCTGCCTCTGTCACGGTCTCTTCGGCTGTCGCCACGGTCATCAGCATTGAATTTCTGATCCGCCAAATCGTTCTTGTCTTTATAGAACATGGCCAAATCTCTTAACTGAAGCTGCAGTAATTTGTGAACCAATTCTTCTTTCGAAAATTCAGATAAATCCGGGATCAAAGAATCATCAAAAGTAAAAAACTCTTCGTGTTCGGTAAATAATTTCTCGAAAACACCGCCTACCTGAGCTTTGATAATCGCTTCACCGGTTGGGATTTTCTTTTCAACAATATCAATTTTTGTTGATGATTTTATCTGTTTTAATTTTCTGGATTCTTCCGGTTTAATTAAGGACATGGAGATTCCGTCTTTTCCTGCTCTACCGGTTCTTCCGCTTCGGTGTACGAAAACTTCAGGATCATCTGGCAAAGAATAGTGAATTACGTGAGTCAGTGAATTTACATCCAACCCTCTTGCAGCAACGTCTGTCGCTACCAAAATATCAATATTTTTGAGACGGAATTTTTTCATTACCGTATCACGCTGAGCCTGAGACAAATCGCCGTGAAGCGCATCTGCAGCATAACCATTCTGCATCAGAAAATCTGCAACTTCCTGCGTTTCCATACGAGTACGACAGAAAATAATCGAGTACTGGTTGGGGTTTGCGTCGATCAGTCTTTTCAAAGCTTCTTTTTTATGACGGTAACCTACCACATAAAATTCGTGCTTGATGTTTTTCTTCACCTCGTTAATCGATCCTACGGAAATACGGTGTGGTGAGGTTAAATAGTTTTTAGAAATCCTTTCAACCTCTTTGTTCATCGTTGCGGAGAACAGATAAGTTTGTTTGGTCTCGGGAGTTTCTCTTAAAATGGTTTCCAAATCATCTTTGAAACCCATAGAAAGCATTTCGTCGGCTTCATCTAAAACCAACCACTGAATTTCTGAAAAATCCAAAGCTTTTCTGTTAATTAAATCGATCACACGTCCCGGAGTCCCCACAATAATCTGTGGTTTTTCGCGGAGTGACCGGATCTGATCCATAATACTGCTGCCTCCGTAAACCGCTGTGGTTTTTACGCTCGGCATGTACTTGGAATAGTTTTTAATGTCTTTCGTAATCTGAAGACACAGTTCTCTTGTCGGACAAAGCACCAAAAATTGGATTTTGCGACTACCCTCGTCAATCATATCCAAAATCGGAAGCGAAAATGCTGCTGTTTTGCCCGTCCCCGTCTGCGCTAGTGCGATCATGTCGCGTATATCTGTAGAGATAAAAGGAATGGTCTGTTTTTGGATTTCTGTTGGGCTTTCGAAGCCCAGTTCGCCAATTGCCTTCAAAATTTCAGGACTTAGATTGGTTTCCGTAAATAAATTCATTAAGTATTTTAAAATATTCTGCAAAGATACACTTTTTTGAATTGATAAAAATTACATTGTTTTATTAAATTTTTGTTAAAGCAGTCTTCCCTTCTGCAACTTTATAAATTTTCTCTAAATTTGAATAAAAATACCAGAAACATGTCTGCTGTCATCAAAAATTCAACTTTACTCTTTCTTAAAGATCTTCACAAAAATAATAACCGCGACTGGTTTAATGAAAACAAAGACCGTTACCTCTCCACAAATGCCAACGTAGTAGATTTTGTAGAAAATCTGATTGAAGAAATCGGAGAATTTGATGAAGAAATTCTGAAAACAGATGCTAAAAAAGCATTGTTCAGAATTTACCGCGATGTAAGGTTTGCCAAAGACAAATCACCTTACAAAACCAATTTCGGTGCGGGTTTAGGAATGGGAAAAGGAAACAGAATTTCAGGCTACTATCTTCATATCGAGCCCGGAAAATCTTTTTTAGCAGGCGGTGTTTACCAACCCGAACCTTCAGTTTTAAAGGAAATACGCAAAGAAATCTCCATGAACGGCAAAGAATTTCTGAGTATTTTACAGCAGGATGAATTCCGCAATAATTTTCGGGGATTAAGTGTTGAGAATAAGTTGCAGCGCGTGCCAACCGGCTTCGAAAAAGGCGATCCCATGGCCGAATTTTTAAAACTGAAAAGTTTTATTGTCGTACATCCGGTTTCCAATGAAGCGCTGATGAAAGAAAATGCCGCTAAAAATTTCGCTCAGATTTATAAAAGCATTAAACCGCTCAACGACTTTCTGAGGGCGCCTTTCCTTTAAATATTTTTCTAAAGACTTTTGTTTTTCAGCTGATCGATCGTTTTCTGCATTTCGGGATCGGCGGGACTTATTGCATAATATTTTGCGATTCCGCCTTTCTGGTCTACAATAATAAACCTTGGCACCCAGTTCAGATCGATATAATTATTAAAATTATTTTTCCAACCTTCATCAAACCAGTAATTTTCATTTTCAGCAATCTGGTATTTTTCCAAACCTTTTTTCCACTGTTCGTGCGAGCGGTCGAGTGAAAAATAAACAAATTCAATTTCAGGGTTTTTCTGCTTAAGTTCTTTTGTGGAAGGCAGCGCGAGAATACAGTCGCGGCACCAGCTTGCCCAGAAATCGATGATTAAAATTTTGCCTTCATGCATTTTTAAAACTTCCGATACCGAAAGTTTTTTGCCGTTTTGCGAAGTAATTTTCTGAGCCAGGGCTTCTTTTGAAAATTCCGTTTTATTGACTTGGGGAACTTTTTGCGCAAAGATTGTACAGACGATAAAAAGTGTGAGAAAGCTAAATATCTTTTTCATTGTTTTCTAAATTTTCTCGAATAAAACAATCGATTGGTTAGTATCAATAATGGCTTTCCCGTTTTTAACTGTTATAACTAATCCCGAATAAGCATCCCGAAGTTTTGTTCCCTCTTCAAAAATTTCGCGCACTGAAATTTCTTTAAGGCCAGAGTTTAAATCCAAGCCGATCAAAACTTTGTCGGTATTGAAAGTTCTTGTAAACCAATAAGGCGAAGGCGAAATCATCTGATGAACTCCTGCTCCAACAGCAGGATGATTTGCACGGAATTTCCCTAATTTCTGGTAATGTTTTAATAAATTGTTCGTCGATGCACTTACTGCAAGATCATTCCAGTTCATATTGCTGCGAAGCGTTGCATCGCCGGATGCACCTTCAATGGTTAAATCTCTTGCAGTTTCGTCGCCATAGTAAACCTGCGAAATTCCCGGAGCAAGAAGCAGTTTTGTGCCGGCTTCAAAAGTTCTTTTTCTGTCTTTATCGAAAGGCGAACCATCGTCGTGGGAAGTCAGATAATTCATTACGGTTTTACCGTTCAGATCGCCGTGCAGAAGTTTTGAATAATTTGAAAACAGTTCTTTATAAGATTTATTTGCGTCACCTTTAAAATCGAAATTAATTAAAGATTTGAAACCGTTTTGGTAATAATTTACTTTTTTATCACCAAAATCGTAATGCTGTTTCTGGGAAATCCCGTAACCGTAAACCTCGCCAACGGTGAAAAACAGATTATTATCCAGAACTTTTGTAGGATTATTTCTTTTATAGATATCGAAAGCTTCCTGACAAACCTTCTGGAAGTCTTTCCAAACATCCTCATTCGTATGTTTTACTGTATCCACACGATATCCGTCAATCCCGAATTCCTGCACGTAATCGGCAAGCCATTTCATGATGTAATATTTAGGTGCTCTTGGATATCCGGTTCTTGCAAAAAAATCATTAAGTGATTTAATTTCAGCTTCGTAACGGCCTTCTTTTTTCCATTTTTCCACCAACATTTGTGGCAGTTCGGCTTCCGCATTTGATTCTGTAAGAATGTCGGGAAGATTTGCGACCAGAGTACACGCCGTTGTGTTTTCGTAAGTATTGT
>JAHRWY010000156.1:0-3283 GCA_019104935.1 Kaistella sp. | reverse complement strand
AGCACTTTTACAGCGCCATTTCCCAATTTCATTTTATAAATAGGTTTACCTAAATAAGACTTACCAACTTCAGATATATAATCTCTGAAATTCTTCTGTAGGTACAAAAATAATTTTTCCGGGGAAATATACCTGTTTGGGAAGTTAGGATTTTGTCGGTACTGCAGATTTTCTGGCATTCTTTATTTTTTACAAGTTTCAAATTTAATTTTTTTTTTGCTAACTCAATAAATTAACTTTTGTAAATTTATTAAACAAGTCAAAATGTCAGATTGTCTGTTGGTAATTTTGTGGATTGAATTTTTCTTAATTAAAATTTGTACTTATTTGTAAATCAATATTTAAACGAAATCAAATAAAGTTTATTTTTAAAATCACTTTAATTGCTTAGTCGTGTGGAAAACTCCATTTGTAGGAAAAAAACATAAACATGAATAGGTTTGGCTTGCTCTAAATTTAAAGCTTTTCACAATTGTAAATTACATGAAAAATGATAAAATATGTATATTTGCCCTTTAAATTAAATATGAATAGCGAAACAATTTTTCTCCTCGGATTTTTAGTATTTATCTTTTTTATCTTGGCTCTCGATTTAGGACTTCTTAAGAAAAGATCCGACACCATCTCTATGAAACAGGCCGGCCTGATGAGTTTTTTTGTGGTCGCACTGTCCATGTGCTTCTACTTTATCCTTATCACTTACGGTCACCTACTCCACGGGATCGACAATATGTCGAAATTACAATCGGTTATCGCAGCACATCATCATCCGGTAAAAGTTATTCCCAATGATCTGGAACACAGCATACAGCTGTATAACCAGAATTTAGGTCTTGAATATTTAACAGGGTATGTTGTAGAGTACGCGCTTTCGGTAGACAATATATTTGTAATGGTTCTAATATTCGGTGCATTTGGAGTTGCCCAGAAGAATTACCACCGGGTGCTGTTCTGGGGAATTTTAGGAGCCATTGTAATGCGTTTTATCTTCATTTTTGTAGGCGCAGCGCTTATCGAAAAGTTCAGCTGGATCATGTACGTATTTGGGGCATTCTTGGTGTTTACAGGGATTAAGATGTTCTTTGATAAAGATGGCGACGATAAAATCGATACCCAGAATCACCCTGTCGTAAAGTTTGCCAAGAGGTTCTTTAAGGTACATGATCATTTTGTAGGCAATAAGTTTTTCGTAACGATAGACGGGATTAAGAAGGTTACTCCCCTTTTTCTCGTACTTCTTATAATTGAAGCTACCGATTTAATCTTCGCTGTAGACAGTATACCGGCCATATTTTCGGTTACTAAAGATCCTTATATTGTCTTCTTTTCCAATATTTTTGCAATTATCGGCCTCCGTTCCATGTTCTTTTTACTTGCGGGAATTATCGACAAATTCCGCTTCCTGAAGGTAGGCTTATCGGTTCTATTGACATTTATAGGTCTGAAGATGTTAACCCACAGTTATCTCGAAGCCTGGGGATTCACCACCAGCCATTCCCTCATAATTATTGTAGGAATTTTAGGTTTAAGTATTTTCTTCTCTCTTATTTTCCCTGAACGTAAAAAGGAAAGAAAGCTTAAGTTTGACCCGGAACATGAAGACAATTTACACAGGTAATCATCATTAAAAATTATCTAAAATTTATAAAACCATTACTTTATGTGCTGGTTTTACTTTTGTAAATACTTTAATTTTTCGTTTGTTTACTTTTGTTTATTCTTGTTATTGAATATTTATTTACATTTGTAATTATGAATCTGAACGAAAGAATATCAAAAGTGATCTCCTATTCGGAGTTATCTTCATCTGAATTTGCCGATGAGATTGATGTGCAGCGATCGAACATTTCGCACATCACTTCCGGCAGAAATAAACCATCACTTGATTTTCTCATTAAAATTAAAGAGCGCTTCCCCGAGCTACAATGGGAATGGCTTATTACAGGTGAAGGCGAAATGATAAAGAGTCCTGAAAAAGAACCGGCGACCGAAGTGCAAAAACCCACACCTCTTCCCGATTTGTTTTCTTTAATTGCGGATGAGAATTTTGGAATAACGGAAAAAGAAGATAAGGTCACAAAATCTGTTCCGCCAGAATCGAATATTTCATCCCAAGTCCCAGTTCTGGAAAAAATAGCCGATTCTCAGCGATTAGCTCCACAGGAATTGAAAACCGAAACACAAACACCTGTGAATGAAGGAAATAAGATAAAAAGAATTATTTGGTTCTTTGAAAACGGAAAGTTCGAAAGTTTTGAACCTTAAAACAGTTTTTGCAACTCACTTTCAGCTTTGAAATCAGCGCGCACCTTTTCAGCATAATTTTTGTAATTTGATTGGGCACAAAAAATACTTGAAATGAAACTCGCCGACCTTGCTAAGGAACTTAAAATATCTCCTGAAAGTATGATAAAATTCATTCAGGATTTTGATCTTGAACTTTCAGAATGTATTACGACAAATTTTAATGTAAAAGACGATTTTGCAAAGTTTGCAAGAGAAAATATTTCATTTTTAAAAAAATATGAAAAGGATCTTGAGCAAACCAAATCTGTAGAAGATATTGCCGGAACGATCAATCAAAGTCCTGAAAAAGTTGCAGAAATTATTAAAAGTGAAAAACCCAGACTTTTTGACAACGGAATGTACAAATCATCTGTCTCAAGTTTCGGAATCGATCATAAGTTAGGCGGCAATTACGAGTTTGTTTACAATTACTTCGGAAAAAAAACAAGCTTAAAAGAGCGGGATTTCATTGGCTATCGGGATCTTTTTTTTCATATTTCAAAAGAATTAGATCCTTTTATCAACAATACTCCACTTACCGATTGGGGAATACATAAACCTGCCGGCATCATTCTTTACGGCCCGCCGGGAAGCGGAAAAATTTTCTGGGCCAATAAAATCGCTGAAATTATTGGTTACCAGTTTAAAGAAATAAAAAAATATTATCTCGGCACTTCCTTTGTTGACGGCCTGAAAACAAACTTTAATGATTTTCTGATTCAGATGCTTAAGGAAGAAAAAGTTCTCCTCTTCATGGAAGATTTTGATGATATTATGCGTGAAAGAAGTGAGAAAAAAACGGTTTTATCCTGCGACGAAGAAACTAAAGAAATTGTTCTGCATTATATTGGCAGGTTCGAAGAAGAGGATTTACTGATGGTAGGTTCTGCTAATTCTGTTGCTGATATCGACAAAGACATTCTTGCTCCAGGCAGATTCGATGTGGTGATTCCTGTATTTCCGCCCAATTCCCGGGAACGTTCGGAAATGATTTTAT
>JAHRWY010000134.1:0-3829 GCA_019104935.1 Kaistella sp. | reverse complement strand
CCATCGCCATCCTGTCAGATTTTACGAGCATATTTCCGGGAACATATTTCTCAATATCGATGCGCATAATGTCGTTCAGGGAATCCGGATTCGCTTTGAAACTGTATGGCTGATGGTATCTGGAAGTGATGCCAAGCGATGCCATTTCTTTTGGACTGAAATAATTCCGGACGCTGTTCTGATGAAAATCCAGGATATTTCTGTGGGCCGTATTCTGTTGGGTGAGATAAGAGGTTTCGCGGAATTTTCCGAACTGTTTTAAACCAAATTTTATGAGTGCATTATTGTAACTGAAATGATTTTTCAGTTGGTTTTCCACCTGATAAAAACTGTATCCGCCGAAAAGTTCGTCGCCTACGTCACCAGCCAACACCACCTTCAAATGTCTTGCGGCAGCTTCGCAGATTTTAAATTGGGGGATGTAGCTCATATCTGCTAAAGGTTCATCGAAAAAAGGGGAAATCTTCAGCATTTCGGCGGCAATATCGCCTCGGTTTTCATAGATTTCGATGTGATTGGTATTGTATTTCCAGGCTATTTCATCGGCAAATTTCAACTCACTGTCTTCACCGGAATATCCAAAACTGATCGTCGTCTGTTTGGGTTTGAATTCATTTACCATCGCAACAATGGTGGAGGAATCGAGTCCGCCACTGAGGAAACTTCCCACTTCTACATCAGCAACCAGCTGTTTTTGTACTGCGTTTTTGAGTAACGATGTAAATTCTTCCTTTGCTTCAGACAAAGAAATGTGAAGATCATTTTTCGGAATGCTGTAATATCTTTCAACCTTAATTTTTCCGTCCGAAAAAAGCAGAACATGCGCTGGAGGAAGCGTCTGGATATTTTTATAAATACTTTGGTAAGCGCTCACATAACCATACTGCAGGTAATGATACACTGCTTCCTCATTCACTTCGGGCGTCATCAATCCTGAAGCAAGAATGGCCTTAATCTCTGAAGCGAATATAAATTCACCGTTGTTTCCGGTGGCATAGTAAAACGGTTTTTCGCCGAAACGATCTCTTGCCGCGAATAATTCCTGTTTATCTTCGTCCCAAATAGCAAAAGCGAACATGCCGGGAAGTTCGTTCAGCAAATCCTTTCCTTTTTGCTGATACATTGCCAGAATGATTTCGGTGTCGGAGGTTCCGCGGTACGGGTAATCCGAATATTTTTTCTTTAAATCCTGAAACCCATAAATTTCCCCGTTCAGCACAATACATTCATTTTTAGTATTTGAAAACATGGGCTGTTTTCCGGTTTCCGACAAATCGATGATCGAAAGCCGGAGGTGTCCGAGCGCAGCGTTAGGAAAAAATTCGTGACGTTTAGCATCCGGGCCGCGGTGCGCGATGGCACGGGTCATTTGCTGAATTTCTTCAGTATAGTTTCTGGCGTTTGGGGTGATGATTCCGGCGATTCCGCACATGGTTAAGTGTTATTTCTTAATGCAAAGTAACGATACCTTGTCTTTAAAAGTTGTGGATATAAAAAAATGAGACCTATAAAGCTAAAGTATTTTTTGATACCTGTTTGAGCCGCAATGTATGAAGAAAGGTATTTTGATTTGAAGAATGTTAAACTTTTAGAAGGAAAATTGTGCTGCGTTTTACCCCAATTAAAAAGTGATTTGTAAAGTTCTGAATTATGATAGAAAAAATTCCGGGAATAATTCTGCAGAAACATTATCGAATTTGAATCATGTGCAGTACGGATTGCAATTCCCCGATCAATTATCCCCGACTTTAAATAGGTGTGATATGCGAGCCGGATAATAAATTCTTTATCCTCCATAAGAGAGAGGTTTTCGTTTAGCCGGAGATTGTTTTTCTCCAGTGACTTTTTTTTAATGGTAAGTGCGATCATCGAGAAAAAAGATCCGAATCTGTTAGGTTCCTGAATCAGGTTGAAAAAAATTTCTTTTCCTTCTGAGGGAAACTGCACTGTACAAAGTGTATTATCTCCGAATTTTTTTGTATAATTCTCTTTGCCATCTTCTCCGATAAATTCTGCATCAATTGCGCCAAAAACGCCATCAATTTTTGGGTCTTTGAAAATTTCACGCTCCGCATCAAGTCTGTTGGGAAGCCAATAATCATCAGCATCCAAAAAAGTGAGGAACTCCTGGGTTGCGTTATTGATACCTAAATTACGGGAAGCAGAAACTCCGCGGTTTCGGTTGTTAGGATGGGTAAACACTTTTATCTGCGGATATTTTTGTGCTAAAGAAGTGCATATTTCCAGTGAGCGGTCTTTTGATCCATCATCAATCAACAGTACTTCCTGAACTTCCTGGAATTGAAGGACCGATGCTACCGCTTTTTCGATATATTTTTCGGCATTATACACGGGAATTATTACACTGATATCCATCATTTCCGCAAAATTAACCTTTTAAATATTCGAGGAACGCGTTTAAGGTTGTGAAATAAGGTTTCCCACTTCATTATTTTCGGAGTATGCTCTGCAGGAATACCGAATTCCTTGAAATTTATCTTTGAAAGTCCTTTTGTTTTCAGGGTGCTGTTCATCAGATTATGCGTATGAATCAACTGAATAAAAAGTGGTTTATTGTCGTAGCCAATGACATTGTCGTATTTGCGGAAATTGTTGTGCCGTTCGTTCATAATTGTTTTGAAACTGCTTATATTTTCAACAAGACTCACAAAAGGATTTGCAATTGCGTAATATTCATTTACTAAAACCTGGTTTTTGTGAATAATGCTCATCTGCAGGCCCCGCCGTAAATCAATAACCAAATTGTGAACCGGTTTATAAATAGACTGAATTGTATCCACAAATTCTTCATGTAGTAAATCATCATTATCAATATCCGTACTGATTACAAACTGCGTGTCTTGCTGAAAATATTTCCTGAAAATTTCAGTGATGCCAGAATTGATTTCGCTGCCATCTTTTACAAATACGGGTGTAAAGTTGGGTAAATTCTGTTGAAGTCTGCTGATGATCTGTCTGTATTTTTCACTTGTGTTCACGTCAAAAAAAACGAGCCAGATAAAATTTTTATTTTTCTGTTTCTTAAATGAGGGAAATGTATATTTCTGGAACAATTCAAACCGGTGCTCATGCCATTCATCAGTAAGTGGCGCATATCCGGCCCGGGTTTGTGCCCAGTTTTCTGTGGGTACATTGAAGCGCGTAGTGATAATGTGGACGAATGCTGACATTTTACAGAGTTTCTTTAATACTTAATTTGAAAAAGCTCAGATACAAACGCATAATTTTTAAATAACTAGAGAGGCCTAAGTTTTTAGGTAAAAACTGGAGTGTTTTTTTTATTGAGTTAATATTAAATGGGTAAAACTTAAAGTAGTAGCTAACGAATTTTAAAAAAGCTGTTTCTTCTAAAGCTATGTTATAAATATTCTGGAAATTACTGCCGATTTTTTTTCTGATAAAAAGGTTATTATCTAACCAAATTTTATCCGGATTCCCGCTGGAGAAATGTTCAATTTTGATATCCGTAACCACAAAATTGGTAAAAACCTTTGCGGCCCGTAAACTGATGTCGGTGTCGTAGCCATGGAACCCCGGTATGTTATGATCAAATTTAAGCTTGTCAAAATTTTCAGAGGTTATTCCAAGGAAAACTCCGTCGAGAGCTAAAGCTTTTGATTTAATTTTATCTGTCTGAACTTTAGTTTCAGGGGCAACAAACCATCCGGAGGGTGCTGCAGGAACATAATTTGAACCTGCGATGCCAATAATTCCAATGTTTTTATCCGATAAATGTTCTATAAACGGCTTGCCCCAATTTTCTGTTAGAAATCTTACGTCATCATGAACAAATAGTAAAAATGGATAT
>JAHRWY010000076.1:0-11568 GCA_019104935.1 Kaistella sp. | reverse complement strand
ATTCGGATCGCGGAGATTTTGTTCCTGTTTTTCTAAGCGAAATACCTACGCTTTTTAAAAAAGGCTTGCTGCCTATTGATGTGGCAATGGTTACTGTATCGCCTCCGGATCAGCACGGCTATTGCACACTTGGGACTTCTGTTGATGTAGCCAGAAGTGCCGTAGATACTGCAAAAATTATTATCGCTCAGGTAAATCCAAGAATGCCGAGAACCCATGGCGACGGGATGATTCACTATACCAAAATCCATAAAATGGTTTGGCATGAAGAAGAGCTGCTTACCGTTGATTACGGTGCAAAAGTGGGTGAAGAAGAGTTGCTCATTGGGAAAAATGTAGCTGAAATCATCGATGACAGAGCCACTTTGCAAATGGGAATCGGGACCATTCCTGATGCTGTGTTGAAATGTCTCAACAACCATAAAGATCTCGGAATTCATACCGAAATGATCAGCGACGGAATCGTAGAGTTGGTCGCAAATGATGTAATTACCAATAAATACAAAGGTACCCATTCGAACAGAACCATCACCAGTTTTGCTTTCGGGACCAGAAAATTGTACGATTATATCGACGATAATCCTTCTTTTGCTTTCATGGATGTGGAGCACGTAAATTATCCCATCAACATCATGAAAAACAAAAACATGGTGGCGATCAATTCAGCAATTGAAATCGATCTTACAGGACAGGTTTGCGCAGATTCCATCGGCACTTTCCAGTTCAGCGGAATTGGCGGACAAATGGATTTTATGCGGGGAGCAGCACTTTCAGATGGTGGAAAACCAATTATCGCGATTTCGTCAAGAACTAAAAAAGGTGTCCCGAGAATCGTGCCTTTCCTGAAACCAGGAGCCGGCGTGGTGACTACAAGAGGGCATATTCACTATGTCGTAACTGAATTCGGCACCGCTTACCTTTACGGAAAAAGTTTAAGACAGAGAGCGAAAGCACTGATTGATATTTCGCACCCAGACGACAGAGAAATGCTTGAAAAAGCAACCTTCGAAAGGTTTAAATGTCTTTAAAAATAATCCAATCCCGAAATTTTCGGGATTTTTTTTGAATCAACGGTACTGTTTTCCCAATCTAAGCGGTACATTCATTTCATTTTAACTGTCCTGAAATTTTTTGTAATTTGCCCTATCTAAAAAAACAAACTCATGTCTACACTTACATTTGCCGAAAAAATTGCACAGGCAGAAAATTTTTTACCCATCAACGGGACCGATTATATCGAATTTTATGTGGGAAACGCAAAACAGGCTGCACATTTTTACAAAACCGCCTTCGGTTTTCAGTCTGTAGCGTATGCAGGTCCGGAAACGGGCGTTCGCGATAGAGCTTCCTACGTGGTTCAGCAGGGAAAAATTCGTTTGGTATTAACTTCCGGACTCAATTCTGATTCGCCAATTTGCGAACACCAGAAAAAACACGGAGACGGAGTTAAAGTTTTGGCACTTTGGGTTGATGATGCATATTCAGCATTCGAAGAAACCACAAAACGCGGCGCAAAACCTTATTTAGAGCCACAAACGTTGACTGATGAATACGGCGAAGTTCGTATGGCCGGCATTTATACTTACGGCGAAACAGTTCATATGTTTGTAGAACGCAAAAATTACAAAGGCGATTTCATGCCTGGTTACCAAAAATGGGAAAGCAATTACAATCCAACCGATACCGGACTGTTATATGTGGATCATTGCGTTGGAAACGTAGACTGGAACCGTATGATTCCAACGGTTGAATGGTACGAAAAAGTGATGGGATTTGTGAATATTCTAAGTTTCGACGATAAACAGATTAACACAGAATATTCTGCATTGATGAGTAAAGTGATGAGCAACGGAAACGGTTTTGCAAAATTCCCGATCAATGAACCTGCTGAAGGAAAGAAAAAGTCGCAGGTGGAAGAATATCTCGATTTCTACGAAGGCGAAGGCGTACAGCATATCGCAGTAGCTACCAAAGACATCATCAGAACAGTAACCGAGCTGAAAGCTCGTGGAATTGAATTTTTACCTGCTCCACCAAATGCTTATTACGAAATGGTTCCGGAAAGAGTAGGCCAAATTGATGAAGACCTTAAAAAACTGGAAGAATTAGGCATCCTGATCGACTGTGACGAAGAAGGCTATCTTCTGCAAATCTTTACAAAACCGGTGGAAGACCGCCCTACCCTTTTCTTCGAAATTATTGAAAGACACGGCGCACAAAGTTTCGGCGCGGGGAATTTCAAAGCGTTGTTTGAAGCATTGGAAAAAGAACAGGAAAGAAGAGGAAATCTTTAAAATAAAGACACCCAAAATCCTTCAATACCATTCTGATGAAAAAAATAATTTTAATTGCACTCATCTTTGCATCCGCGGTCAGCATCAAAGCCCAATACGGCAGTATCAATGCGATTCTTGACCGGTTGGAAGAGAAACGCGGCGTCAATAAAAACCTTAAAGATGTAAATATTGACGATGCAAATTTTGTTCTGATTAAAGATTTTGAAGATCACACCGAAAGAAGTTTTGTCATCATCAAAGGAAATAAGGCAACTTATGTGGAAATGTTTGATGATAAACAGACCGGCGAAACTTCTTCGAACGTTTTTTCCGGAGATGTTGTCCGTTCGAAGCACAATATTATTTCGCTCCGTGCTGATAAACTCGAAGGTAAACAAATCGCGTTGGCGATTACCAAAACCTTTCTCATGACGATGCAGAAAAAAGTTCTTTACCTCATCGACGTCAACACAAAAGAACGCTGGATTGAAGAAAGTGCTTTTAATAAATAACAAATCTCAAATAATAACGAAGGGTTCAAGGTGTAACAAAATTATTACTTTGAACCTTTCTTTTAAACAAAATATATTATGAAATCTTTTGTAAACTACGATCAGAACTCAGATTTTTCAATCTACAATATTCCGTTTGGAGTGGCGGTTTTCGAGCAGGAATATATCGCCTGCTGCACAAGAATCGGTGATCTGGTAATCGATTTGGCTACCATGTACGACTATGGCTTTTTTGATGAGATCGAAGGTTTAAATGAAAACGTTTTTGAGGCCTACACGCTGAACGAATTCATCGAACTGGGGAAACCGGTAACCAATGCCGTACGTTTGAAAATTCAGGAACTGCTTGATGAAAATTCCAAACTTGCCAACGACGAAAAAACAAAAGAAGAATGTTTTTACGACCTCGATAAAGTGAAGATGATGATGCCGGTTCACATCCCGAATTATACCGATTTCTACAGCAGCATCGAGCACGCAACGAATGTTGGAAAAATGTTCCGCGATCCCGCCAACGCACTGTTGCCAAACTGGAAGCATCTTCCGGTAGGTTATCACGGGCGGGCTTCCTCCATTGTAGTTTCAGGAACCGATATCATCCGTCCGAAAGGCCAGACTAAACCTGCAGATGCTGATTCGCCTGTTTTCGGCCCATCGAAACAGCTGGATTTTGAGCTTGAAATGGCTTTTATCGTAAACAAACATACCGAAATGGGCGAAAGCATTACCACGGCAGAAGCTGAAGACGCGATTTTCGGAATGGTAATTTTCAACGACTGGTCGGCCCGCGACATCCAAAGTTGGGAATATGTTCCGCTTGGGCCGTTTTTAGGCAAAAACTTCGGCAGCTCTATTTCACCTTGGGTGGTCACTTTGGAAGCGTTGGAGCCTTTCAGAACACCGTCTCCAGCTCAGGAACCGGCAGTTTTAGATTATTTAAAATTTGAAGGAGATAAAAATTTCGACATTAACCTCGAAGTTTATCTGAAACCGGAAAATGGCACAGAAAACCTTATTTCACAGAGCAATTACAAATTTATGTACTGGAATATGGCGCAGCAGCTCGCACACCACACCGTAAACGGCTGTAATGTGGAAGTTGGCGATGTGTATGCCTCAGGAACGATTTCGGGCGAAAATCCAAACGCTTTCGGTTCGATGCTTGAGTTAACGTGGAGAGGCCAAAATCCTTTGAAACTGAACAATGGCGAAGAAAGAAAATTCATCAATGATAACGATACGGTAATCATGCGCGGTTTCGGGGAAAAAGACGGAATCAGGGTTGGTTTCGGAGAAGTTTCAGGAAAAATATTACCGGCAACCTTATAATTTTTTACAGAATTTAAGCAATGAAAACAATTTCTCCTCAAGATTTAAATAATTTACAATTACAAACGCTTTTGCAGACGGCAATTGCTCCCCGTCCGATTGCGCTGGCTTCAACTATTGACAAAGACGGAAATGTAAATTTAAGTCCGTTCAGTTTTTTCAATATGTTCAGTACAAATCCGCCGGTGGTTATTTTTTCACCGTCACGGAGAGTCCGCGACAACACGACAAAACATACGCTGGAAAATGTTCATGAAGTTGCCGAAGTCGTAATCGGTATCGTAAATTACAGCATTGTACAGCAAATTTCACTGGCTTCTACCGAATATGAAAAAGGAGTTAATGAATTTGTAAAAGCAGGTCTCACGATGAAAGAGGCAGATTTGGTAAAACCGAAACTCATCGAAGAATGTCCCGTAAATCTGGAATGCAAAGTTCTTGAAATAAAAAGTTTGGGAACACAAGGCGGCGCGGGAAATCTTGTGATCTGTGAAATCATTAAAATTCACGTCCGCGAAGAATATCTGAATGAAGAAGGAAATCTTGATCAGAAAAAACTCGATCTTGTAGCAAGATTAGGCGGAAACTGGTATTCCCGAAATAACCAGAACAATCTTTTCGAAGTTCCGAAACCTCTGGTGACCAAGGGAATTGGTTTCGATCAACTGCCGGAAGCGATAAAATATTCAAAAATCTTTACCGGAAATGATTTAGGAATGCTCGCAAATGTAGAACAGTTGCCGGAAGGTAGTTTTTCTGCGGATGAGAACACCCATTCCGAAGCCCGAAAATTCCTTTCGGAAAACAATATCGAAGAGGCCTGGAAAGTTTTAACGGTTTAATTTTAAATAAAAAAGAGTGAATTGGATTCACTCTTTTTTATTTTATTCTTCGTCTTTAATACTTAAATCTTTATTGAGATCAGGATTCAGTTTCAGATATTTCTGGTTCTGTTTATTCCTGAATCGGATATTGAGCATTTCTACCGCCAAACTGAAGGCCAAACATGAATAAATGATGTTTTTGCTCACATGTTGGTGAATTCCTTCTGCTACCAACATTACTCCAATTACCACGAGGAACGACAGGGCAAGCATCTGCAGACTCGGATATTTATTGATGATGGCAGAAATTGGTCCGGCAAACGCCATCATAATTCCAATAGAAATCACCACCGCGATAATCATCAGTAAAACGTTATCAACCAAACCGATAGCCGTTAAAATAGAATCTAAAGAGAACACCATATCGATTAGGATAATCTGAAGAATCACCATCGTCATTAGACTTGATGCGCTTGATTTTGGTTTCGGTACTTCGTCGTGTCCGGACATTTTTCCGTGGATTTCGAACGTACTTTTTGCGATAAGGAAAATACCTCCGCCCAACAGAATAATATCTTTCCAGCTCAGGGCCAGTGGCAGCTCGCTTCCGGGCTCGTTAAACCATTCAAGCGTGAGCACCGGCTCCTTCAGTCCGATAATCCAGTTGATCATAAGCAACAGTACTACACGGAAAATCATTGCAAATGCAAGTCCCAGGTTTCTGGCAAAACGCTGTTTTTCTTTCGGCAGTTTGTCGGAAATAATTGAAATAAAGATGATATTGTCGACGCCCAGTACAATTTCAAGAAAAGTAAGGGTAAGAAGACTGACCCAAATCTGTGGATCGGCAAAATTCGGGAAATCGATAACTGATAAAAATTCCATTGTTTAATTTTTAGGGGTTAAAAATACATTTTTTTTCTAAAAACTTTATTTAAAATTTTCGCAGATAAATGTAATGGAACGCATCACAGCATTATCGAGATCCGGCGGCAAATCATCAGAATGCCATGGCTCTTTTGCACCAAATGTATGGTTTGCACCATTAATGATATAAAGTTCAGATTCTTTGCACCAATCATTGAGCAAAAATGCCTCTTTATCTTTCACCGCTTCATCTTCAGTACCCTGAATAATGAGTACAGATTTTTGCAAATGCTGCGCGCAATACTGAATGGTAAACCGTTCTTCGTTTTGCTTAAAATCTTCGTAAAACTGGTAATAGTGAGGCATCTGCTGCTTGGTTCTTTTATTTTCTGAATACATGACGCCGGAATTTTTCCAATTCTCCAAACGCTCGCCTGAAGGAAACCTGTAGTTGAAATTACTTACTCCCGCCAACGTTATCAAAACACTGATTCTTTCGTCTTCGTAAGCTTTGATGAGGGAAATTCCCCCACCGCGGCTGTGTCCTATAATGGCAACTTTACTGAAATCAACCGACGGATGTTCTGAAAAGTACGCCAAAAGCGCATCAAGATCCGACATTTCTTTGGAGAAATTATTATTTCCAAAAGCTTCCAGATCATCAAATTCTGTAGGGTTTTCCACAGTGGTTCCGTTGTGCGAAAAATTGAATTTAACAAAGAACAATCCGGCTTCGGCAAATTTATTCGCCATCAAATCCCAAGCGCCCCAGTCTTTATAACCTTTGTAACCATGAACAAAAATTACCAAAGGAAGTTTTTCTGTCCCTTCAGGATAAAAAGCATCTGCAAGAAAATCGCGTGTTTCCGGATTCTTAATGCGAATATTTTTCTGAATATTTATTTTCATGAGATTGAGTTTGAGATTTTCTGAATGTAATTATTTTTATTTTCATACTTCAAAATCGAGACCGGCTTGCTTTGCGAAGTTAAGGCATCATAAAAAAATCACCCAAATTAATGAGTGATTTTAAATATATTACCAGATTTTAATTCTTTCTTCCGGTGCTTTATAGAGTTTGTCTCCCGGCTTCACATCGAATGCCTTGTAAAACGAGTCCTGATTAACCAAAGGTCCAAAAGCCCTGAAATAACCCGGCGAGTGCGGATCGGTTTTCACCTGATTTACCATATATTGCTCGGTAGATTTGGTTCTCCAAACGGTAGCCCAGCTCATGAAAAATCTTTGATCCTGAGTGAAACCACTTATTAATCCAGGGTTTCCGTGATCTTTCAGATACATCTGCAATGCGGTGTACGCTACTGCAACGCCGCCCAAATCACCGATGTTCTCTCCGCTGGTAAATTTCCCGTTGATAAAACTTCCTTTTACCGGCTCGTATTTATCGTATTGCGCGGCAAGCTGCCCCACTTTCGCATCAAAGTTCTTACGGTCAGCATCGGTCCACCAATTGTTAAGGTTTCCGTCGCCATCAAATCTTGATCCGGAATCATCAAAACCGTGAGAGATTTCGTGACCGATTACCGCACCAATTCCACCAAAATTTACCGCAGGATCTGCTTTGAAATTGAAGAAAGGCGGCTGAAGAATTGCTGCTGGGAACACAATTTCGTTGTTGGAACCGCTGTAATAAGCGTTGACGGTTTGTGGCGACATTCCCCATTCGCTTTTATCAACAGGCTTTCCTACTTTGTCTAAATTTTTCGCGTACTGCCATTCTGAAACTTTCTGCAGGTTTGCATAATACGTTCCGCCGTCGGCAGGTGCAGTTAGCTGAAGCTTGGAATAATCTTTCCAGGTATCCGGGTAAGCGATTTTCACACTGAATTTCGAAAGTTTTTCCTGGGCTTTTACTTTGGTCTCAGCCGACATCCAGTCGAGGTTGGCTATATGATGTTCGAAACCTTTTTTCAGGTAGCTGATATAAGTTTCCATCTGTGCTTTTGCTTCTGCAGGGAAATATTTTTCAACATACAGTTTGCCGAAAGCTTCGCCCAAAGTTCCGTTGATTACGCCCAAACCTCTTTTATCCATGGATCTTTGCTCTTTTTGACCCTGTAAATATTTTGAATAGAAGTTAAAGTTAATATCATCAAGCCTTTGATCTAAGTTAGTCGCGTTTCCGGAAACCAGTCTTGCTTTCATGTATTCTTTAATCAGAGGAAGCGTTCGCTCATTCATCCAGGAATCCATGGTCTGAAGGTATTTCAGCTCGCTTACGATTACCTTATCGGTATTTACGCCGGCTTTTTTAAGATAATCAGCAAGGTTGATGTTTTTTACCAAAGCCGGAAGTTCTGCAACTGTTTTAGGGTTATAACGAAGGTTTGCGTCACGGTTCTGCTCGTTGGTCAATAGGTTTGCAGCGAGCTTTTTTTCGAAAGCTACAACCCTCTGTGCAGTTTGGTCCGCATTTTTATATCCTAAAACCGTGAAAAGCTGCGCAACATAATTCTTGTACTCGTTCAGGGTTTTTGTGTTGGCTTCGTTTTCTTTCTGGTAATAATCTCTACCTAAACCAAGACTTGGACCGCCAAAATAAACGGCATTCATTTTAGAATTTTTCAAATCTGCACCTACACGCCATGCGTACAAAGGATTGTCGCCGGTTTTTGTAGCTTCGATTAAATATTTCTGTAAATCTGCAATCGTTTTCAGTTGATCGATTTTAGCAAGATCAGCTTTAATTGGGGAGATTCCATCGGCATTTCTCTTGTCCCAGTTCATGAAAGTGCCGTAAAGTGCCTGAATTTTCTGGCCTTCGGAGCCCTGAGCAAATTTATCGGTCAATATTTTATTTAAAATTTCTAAAGACGCCACATCTACATCTTCGCGAAGTGCATTGAAACTTCCCCAACTTGCTTTATCGGATGGTATTTCTGCAGTTTTCACCCAGTTTCCGTTCACGTAGCTGAAGAAATCATCCTGAGCACGAACTGAAGTGTCCATATAAGAAAGGTTAAGACCCTCTTCTTTTAGAGGTTCTGCTTTCACAACTGCCTGTTCGGTTTGTGCCTGTTCGGTGTTAGTTTCAGCTGATTTTGTGGTTCCGCACGAATTAAGGAAAACAATTCCCGAAAATGCCAGTGCGCTTATCGTTATTCTTTTCATAGATAAATATATTTCTTTGTTAAGTCGTAACCATTAACAAATTGTTACAAAAGCCCTGAAATCTCAGCGGATTTGTTAGTGAAAATTAATTTTTCCACCAATTATGTTCTTTACTTTCCGGTCTTCCGGATCACCATAAATTTCAATAATTCCACCGGCTCTTGTGGTTGCATTTACTGATCCTGAGACATTTACTTCGGCTACTCCACCAGCATTTGCGGTAACTTTTGTATTTTTCGACTCGGTGTCTTTACCATAATATTTTCCGCCGGAGTTTACCACAACATCCTGATTATCGGCAGTTCCTGAAACTTTTATTTCTCCGCCGGAATTGGTTTTAATGTTGAGTTTTGATGCATCAATATTGAGATTTATTTTTGAACCTTCATTTGAAGTTAAAGAAAGCATATTGGCATCCAATTCATCTGTTGAGGAAATCGTGGAACCCTGGCTCGCCTGAATATCATTCAGTTTTTCATAAAAAACCTTTACCGAAATCTGATCACCTGACAGAATCTTAGCCGGAGAAAGTTTAATTTTCAACTCCCCGTTTTTGTTAACGGTCTCAATATCCGGATCGTTATTTTCAGTTTCCACCTTGCTTTGATTGGATGGAATAAGTGTAACATTTATTTTGTTATACACCTTCAGTGACGAAAAATCACCCACATTTCTTGTTGATTGTGCAAATGCCAACTGACATGCTACAAGCATTAAGCTTCCTAATATTTTCTTCATAATGATATAGATTTACTTCTGACAAACGTTTTCAGAAGATATTTATTCTGATCCCTGTATAAATTTTTACACTTTCTGTTTTACAAGAATTTCTACCAAATCCTGCAGAACACGCTGCGAAACGAAATTCGCAAAATCATTCCGCTCAAAATGAGGGAGATAAAGGCGGTTTGCTTTCTCAAAATCATTTACCCTGATGGAATAAAAGACCGTTCCTATTTCGTTATTAAAATCATCGCTGTTCGGACCGGCAACTCCAGTGGTAGATAGTGCAATATCGGTTTTAAACAGTTTCTGGCAGCCCAAACTCATTTCCTGCGCCACTTCTTCAGAAACCACGGTTTTCTCCAGAATTGTTTGTTCGGAAACGCCGAGAATTTCTATTTTTTTGTGGTAATCATAAGGAATTATTCCGCCCAGAAAATATTCCGAACTTCCGGAAACTGAAGTAATCAATCGGGAAAGTTCGCCACCCGTACAACTTTCTGCAACACTTAGCGTGAGTTTCGTTTGCAAAAGAATCTCTTTCAATATTTCCTGAATTTCATTTCCGTCCCAGGATATTACTTTTTCACCGATTAATGGTTTTAGTTTCTCAACCTCATCGTTTAACTGGTTTTCAATTTCCTGTAAGTCGCTTCCGACAGCTGTTAATCTCAGTTTAATACGGTTACCAACGGGCAGATAAGAAAGCGCGATGTGGGCAGGCAAGGAAAGCTCCCACTCTTCAATCGTTAAAGAGAGCAGACTTTCCGGAAAATCGACCACCGAAATTATGCGTGCTGCGATATGATTTAAAGACAATTTATCTTTTAGATAAGGAATGATTTTATCGTTAATCAACGGTTTTACTTCATAGGGAACGCCAGGTAGACAGATAGCAATTCTTTCATTTTCTTCTACCATCTGGCAAGGCGCGGTTCCGTTTTCATTCTGAAAAATGTGGGCTTTCGACAGAACAACCGCCTGGTTTTTATTGATTTCCACAAGATGCTCACGCTTTCTTTTGATCATGAGTTTTTTAAGATGTTCAAAGGTTTGCTCATCCAGTTTCAGATCATCATTAAAAAATTCCGCAAAAGCAGTTTTGGTTTTATCGTCCTTCGTGGGTCCCAAACCTCCTGTGGTAATCACAATATTTCCGATTTCGAAGGCAGATTTAAGCGTTTTTTTGATGGTTTCAATTTCATCAGAAACGGTAAAAATCTGAGCCACCGAAATTCCGATATTTTTGAGCTGTGCAGCAATAAAATTTGAATTGGTATCGACGGTATTGCCGGATAAAATTTCGTCGCCGATGGTGATGAGTACTGCTTTCATGTAAATATTTGAAGTGTAAAATTACTGAATTTTGGAAAGAATCGCCTTTAAAAACTCATTAAATTTCAGTCTTCGCTGAAGCACAAAAAAAGCGGACCAAAGCCCGCCGTTATTGATATTCTTACGCAATTGTCTTAATCCTGTTTTGTCCAGATTAAATTTTCGGTTTTGTAACCCAATCTTTTTGCTTCCTGCAAAAACCGCTGCTTTATGTCTTCCGGAATGGTTTTTTCGCGCGACAGAATCCATAGATAATCGAGATTATTTCCCGCTACCAACGCGTAACGGTAGTTTTCATCAAGATCGATCACGTTATAGCCTGCCCAGATAGGTTTGAAAAACGATACTTTCAGACGCGCAGTTTTTTCATCTTCTACAAAACGGGCCTCGCCGATACTTTCTTTCCATTCTTTTTTTACATAATTGTAACCTTTGTTATCCACTTTGATGTGGCCGTTTTCTTTCATAGAATATTCTGCGGTCACATTATTCATATCCTTCTCAAAACGGAAATCAAAACGTGCGATTTCGTACCATTTACCTAAATATTTTTTAGAATCGAAATTTTTT
>JAHRWY010000039.1:0-3669 GCA_019104935.1 Kaistella sp. | reverse complement strand
TGTTTATTAAAACAATATTATTTACATTTGTTAAAGATGTGATAGTTTATATCCCGGGAGGAGTTGGCGCCGCTTTAAGATGAAATTGCAGCGCAGTCACGAGGTATAAATCACTTCAATACAGTAAATAAGTACAGTAAATAAACGCAGAATGAAAGATAAATTATTCATGGATCCGGTGGACCTGCACGCTTTTACCCAATACAGTATAGGCCACTGCAGAAAAATCCTCAGGAAAATCAAAACGGCTAATGCTAAACTCAAGCACCAGAAAGTCACCGTAGAAGAGGTCGCGGAGTATTTTGGCATCTGTCCCGATAAGATCAGGGGTTTCTTCCGACCAACCGGATGAAGATGTATCCAATAAAAGTCATTTTTTATTCCCACTGGAAACAGCCGTACAGCTTTTCCTGTAAAGCGTACCTGCTTCAGGTTTATTTTCCCCTCTGGTTTACTTGCGGTGAATAAGCGCTATAATCACCGCAGAATATGCAATAATCATTTCTGGCTTTACGCAGAATCTGTAGTGCACTGGTCTGTGGATTTTTAGTCACACACCCTTTGCTGAGTGTAACACCTCTGCGGTCTTTTGCTGCAGGTTAAGTATAAAGACCGTTGCGTCCCCCGCGTTAGAAGGAGCCAACCGACCGTACAGCTTTTTTGCACTTTTGATCAGCTGGCTTTCAGACAACTTGTGTCCCTTTTGTGGTTTCATATTTAACCACGGAGCGCACTGAGGTTTTTATGGTACACGTAGAGGAGACGATCCCACGCAGCTTATGTAAACTTTTAAACAGCCTGAAAAACTTATATGACTTTTGTGATTCATAAGCAGCTCAGTTACGCAAACAAAAAAACGCGCCGGTATGCGGCACGTTTCTGTAAATGAGGTCTTAAAATTACTTCACGATTTTCATCTCATTAAGTAACCATTTGGCATCAGCGTATTTATCAACGATAAAGAGGATGTATTTAGTGTCTACCATAATATTTCTGCTGAAACGCGGGTCGAAGTTAATGTCACTCATCGTTCCTTCCCACTGTCTGTCGAAGTTTAAACCGATTAGGTTTCCGTTCGCATCCAGCGCAGGACTTCCGGAGTTACCGCCAGTCGTGTGATTTGTTGCTGTGAAGTTTACAGGCACATCACCGGTGCTGTTTTTATAGATTCCGTAATCTTTTTTGTTATAAAGATCGATGAGTTTTTTAGGAACATCAAATTCGTAATCTCCCGGAACATATTTTTCCATAACTCCTGATAAATGGGTCTGATAACCGTAATACAGCGCATCTTTCGGGTTAGAACCTTTCACTTCACCATAAGTTACCCGAAGGGTAGAGTTTGCGTCTGGATAAAACGTGCGGTTTTTGTCGGTATCCATTTGCTGTGCCATGTATTTTTTCTGAAGCACATCAATCTGTTTCTGATACTCTGTGTATTTGCCATCAGTTTTGGTGAGGTACGATTCTCTCATGGAGGTGAACAGTTTCATCAATGGATCATTCTTCAGGTTTTGTACCAATGAATTCTGATCTTCGAAAACTTTGTCAATTCCGGAATACATTGTTGCGCCGTTCAGAGTTCCACGTCCTGTAATCACAGAATTTTTTGAAAGTTCTTCGATGGTCTGAAGATTACGGTTGACGTCTTTATATTGCTCGAAACCGGAAGGCAGAAACTGTGGCTGAACACGGTTTGCATACAGTGCAAGTACTTTTGCAGTTACTTTTGCATCCAGTTCAGGATCATAATTCTTGTAGATTTCTTTCAGTCTGTTTTTGAAGTTTTCCAAAGTTTTTGCATCCATTTTTCCACTTTCTGCAGCATTGGCAAAATTGTAAAAATTATTAGCTAGGGAAAGGGTTTCTGCGTTTCGGATAACTTCACTATAATAAGCTCTGCTCAGGGCATAAGGCGACTGCTCGGTATAAAGACGGTTGAATTCATCAATCGTGGTTTTCACTTCTGGGTTTTTAGCAATAAGGGACTGCTCGTAGCGCTGTTTTTTACCTACTGCATCAGATTTGGTAAGGCCTTCAACTTCGCCTTTCCATTTTTTCCAGTAATTGGCAACACCGGCATATTTCGAGGCATACTTAATTTTGGTCGCCTGGTCTGCACGCATTTTCTCGTCCAAAGTTTTCAAAGCAACATCACGTACATCAATCATCGCAGGATCGATTTCTGTACGGATTTTCTCCACTGTAATCGACGGTAAATATTCAGTAGTTCTGCCCGGGAAACCAAATACAAAAGTAAAGTCGCCTTCTTTTTTATCTTTTATAGAAACCGGAAGGAAATGTTTTGGCTTGTACGGAACATTATCTTTGCTGTATTCTGCAGGTTTGTTGTTTTTATCCGCATAAATTCTGAACATCATAAAGTCTCCCGTATGTCTTGGAAACACCCAGTTATCGGTATCTGAACCGAATTTCCCGATAGAGCTCGGCGGTGCGCCAACCATACGGATGTCTTTAAAGGTTTCAATGATGTAAGCGTAATATTTGTTGCCATAATACATTGGGCGGATGATTACTTTTTGGTGAGGCTCTGTTTTAAAGGATTTCGAAACCACATCAATATTGTTTTTAATCACCTGCTCGGCCTGTTTGGCGTCAAGATTTTTAGTGTTCCCCAGAATTTGTCCGGTGACATCTTTAATGTCGAGAACAAAATCAACCGTTACTCCCGGATTCGGAAGTTCTTCGCCCATGTTTTTTGCCCAGAAACCGTTCGCAAGAAGGTCGTTTTCTACCGTAGAGTGCGACTGGATATTATCATAACCGCAATGGTGGTTGGTTAAAAGAAGTCCTTTTGGTGAAATAATTTCAGCGGTACATCCACCATCGAACTGCACTACTGCATCTTTAATGGAAGGTTTTGCCGGGTCGAAAATCTGCTTGGCAGAAATTTTCATACCCATCGCTTTCATTTCTTTTTCATTGAGTTCTGTAGGAATCCACATTCCGCCATATTGCTGCCCAAAGGCCATTACTGCAGGAAATATCACTGCCGCAAGCAATATATTTTTCTTGTTTATCATAAATCTATTATTATATCTGAGAATTGAAATCAGTCTTCAAAATTTCGCCTAAAAATAAGGAATTTTTGTGAACCTGGAAAAATGAAGTCCACAGTTTGAAGTTCCCAAAAAGTTGTGAATGTTTATGCCTACTTTTTAATGAAATCCATATGCTGAATACGCACGGCATTTAGGATAGCTAAAAGTGCTACGCCAACATCGGCAAAAACCGCTTCCCACATTGTTGCGAGTCCGCCGGCACCTAGAATCAGGACAACCGCTTTTACCCCGAACGCTAGAATAACGTTCTGCCACACAATTTTTCGGGTTTCCCTACTGATCTTTATTGCCATCGGAATTTTTGAAGGCCTGTCGTCCTGAATTACCACATCGGCAGTTTCAATCGTGGCATCGCTGCCCAAGCCGCCCATGGCAATGCCTACATCGCTGAGTGCCACAACCGGCGCATCATTTACACCGTCGCCAATAAAAGCGACCGTCTCGTTTTGGTCTTTAATTTCTTTTACTTTGTTCACCTTGTCTTCGGGAAGTAAATCGCCAAACGCATTGGTTATACCGATTTTATCAGCGACTTCCTTTACCACCACCTGTTTGTCGCCACTCAGCATGGTCACTTTAATACCCA
>JAHRWY010000025.1:0-5696 GCA_019104935.1 Kaistella sp. | reverse complement strand
GGATTAAAGAGATCGCGCTACGGTTCTCTGCATGCTTACTTACCCATTGATCTTGCTGTCGAAACCAGTCAACCCCAATTTTTTGTAAGTCTGCAAATATAAGCAAAAATTATTCCCAACAGCAAAGTGTTTTGGGCGTGTCCCTCAGTCGGTCATTCTGGCACAAACTGCCTTTGGCAGTCTGCGCCGCCATTTCCTTCTTCAGGCCGGGCTATCCGCTATATCTTTTTTGGGGGCGGCGGAGCCGTCGCCCCCAAAAAAGGATTCCGCTCCTATCCCTCACGCGGGAATACCGTTCCCAATGTCCCAAAAAAATTAACGAAATCATCCTTAAATTTTTCAAAAAGAATCTTAAAAGAGTTAACGCAGGTTAAATTTTAAATAGGGTTTGAAATTAGTTCTATTTTTAGTAAAATTTTTAAAGCGTGAAAACAAAATTACTCGTTCTCTGTTTCGTTCTTATCTCCATCTCCGCATTCGCTCAGGATTATATTTTCGGGAAAGTGCGCTCCGAATTTGGCGCGGAAATGTCCAACGCAATCATCATCAATACCCGCACTGAGGAAAAAGTAAGTTCCGACAAAGACGGGAATTATATGATTGCCGCCAGAATCTCGGATGAGCTTCGTTTTGTGAAAAGCGGTTACGACAGGATTTCTGTGAAAATAGTAAACGAACATTATTCCGCACCGGTCAATGTTTCACTTCCCAAATCGGCGTATTTAATCGAGGAAATTGAACTTGCGTTCACGCCCACCGGCAACCTTAAGAAAGATTCCAAATTATTAGATGCTCCTAAAAGACTGGTCGCATTACAGGGTTCTCTGGATGCATATATGAAATCTCCGATGCAGGAAGCGGTTCCTCAAGCTACTACGATTCCATCTGCATTTAAACCCAAAGATCTGGGGGAAGGAACAATAAGTTTATTATCAGTTGGTAGCGGAGGTTCCTCAGGTTTGCTTTCAGCAGTTGCAGGTTTAATCAAGCCTTCAAAAAGAGATCAACAGACAGCAGCCAATTATTCCGAAACCCAGGCCTTTTACCGACGGGTAAAAGCAGAGATCGATTTAAGTTTTTATTGGTCGAGAGGCTGGACCGAAGAGGATCTCGACCGGTTTTTAATTTATGCCGATAACAGTTATTCACTGGCCAAAAAATACCGTAAAAGTTTTGATATTGCTGCTATAATTTCTGATATGAAAATGGCCTATATCGAATACATTAAAACCCATAAAGTGGGAACCTGATTTTACGTAAAAGGTTAAAATTTGTAAGGCTGCATTTTATTTTTTCTTATCTTTAGGAATCAAATGTTACCCCAAATGAACAGAAATATTATTGCCATCGCCATTGCCGCCGCCGGATTTATTATCGGTCTTGCATTTTTAGGCAGCGCCATTAAGAATAGAAATAAGTCGGAAAATACCATTTCAGTTACCGGATTAGGAACCAAGAAATTCACATCGGATCTTATTGCCTGGAGCGGAAATTTTTCGCGCAACAGTTTCGAACTTAAGTCGGCCTATGACGAACTGGCCAATGACAAAAAAGTAATTGAAAATTACCTGGCTTCCAAAGGAATTCCGAAAAACGAAATGGTTTTCTCAGCGGTGGATATTCAGAAACAGTTTAATTATTCTACCGATAATATGGGCAGAAGTCAGCAGTCTTTTGCCGGTTATCAGCTTTCTCAGCGGGTTTCCATCGACAGTAAGGATGTGGCTAAGATCGAAAATCTTTCCCGTAATATTACAGAAATTATCAATCTTGGGATAGAATTTACTTCTTCGCCACCCAATTATTTTTACACGAAACTGGCGGATGTAAAACAGCAAATGATTGCAGACGCGACTAAAGACGCAAAACAACGCGCTGAAAGAATTGCTGAAAACGCAGGTGCAAAACTCGGTAACCTTAAAAAAGCAACAATGGGCGTAACCCAAATCACTGAACCCAATTCTACGGAGGAGTTTTCTTACGGCGGAACTTTCAATACTTCTTCAAAGGAAAAAGAAGCCAGCATTACGATTAAATTGGAATACGAAGTTGATTAGGCCGCGGTTGCCCACTGGCTTTTGGCTTCACCTAATCATCTTATGCTAACACCTGGTTTTTTAGTGTTGCAGGCTCATATTGTGAGTCCTCCGCTTAACAGTACACTACATCATAAATTTCCTCTTTAATCCAGTCGGTTTTTTCGGGTTTCCAGTTGGCTAAAAGCCACAGATTAAGTGAGTTTTTTTCCGGGTCGTAACATGGCTGTACATAATTGTCATCAATCACCATGAAACCGTTTTTCTCGTAAAACGAAATTCTTCTTGCTGCATTTTCGTCCTGATCTTCTGGTTCGGCTTCCAAAACGATGTGCGAATAGTTTTTGTAGAGATGACTTATTATTTCGGAGCCGTATTTTAGACTTCTAAATTCAGAAAATATTTCAAAATGTTCAATAAAAACGAAGTTGGTTAATTCCCAGGAAATGAGATAACCGATATTTTTTAAATCTTTTAGAATTGAAAAGACTTTAACCCTCGGGTTCGAAAAGAGATGACGGAACTGCTCTTCACTTCGCCTTTCATCTTCAGGAAAAGTTTCGCAATAGGAGTTGTAAATTTCTGCGACCCGATAATCGTCGAAAGAGTTAATCTGTAAATATTCCATAAAAAATAAAGGCTGTATGCTTTATGCTCAATACAAGTTTCAAGCCGTTGAAAAATTCAAATGATTCTTTTTGGAGATAAAATCAAAGATCAAAAACGCTTGGCCGTCGGGTGATGAACATATCTTTAATCCAAAGGGTAAAAGCGAGGCCAAGGTAGATTAGAAAGAAAATACCCGCGGTGGCGAAAGTAGAATAAATGAAGAACACGCGCAGTTTTGAGACAGGAATCCCCAGTTTAGCGCCCATTCTTGTAAGAACACCAAACCACTGCCTTTCCATGGTATGTCTGAAGTTATCGAACATGTTTAAATTTGGTTATAAAGATACAATTTTTCGGGTTTAGATTCATCATCTGAATTTGTAGCTTAAGTTTTATGTACATTTTAAAAAAATGTTTTGTCAGTTCAATAAAAATAATAACTTTGCATTTCAAAGTCCTTTTTATGGAGTCAAAAAATTATCAGGAAGACCTTTCGCATATCCGCAGCATGATGGAGCGCAGTTCACGTTTTATTTCCCTCAGTGGACTTTCCGGAGTTTTCGCCGGTCTTGTTGCTTTGCTGGGAGCGGGTTATGTATACTATATTCTGAAGCGTGAAAGCATTGATTATTTTGCAGGTAAAACAAACGTCTACACTAAAGATCTTTTGCTGGAACTTGTGTTTGTAGGTTTGGTGATACTGTTTCTAGCTGTTTTATCAGGTTATATCTTTACGGCTAAAAAAAGCAAAGAGAAAAATCTGAAGATCTGGGACCAGACGACTAAAAGGCTCCTCTTTAATTTTGCCGTTCCGCTTTTTACTGGTGGCTTGTTTTGCCTCGGATTGCTGTATCACGGTATGTTTGTCTTTATTGCACCTGCGACTTTAATTTTTTACGGATTGGCTTTGGTAAATGCTTCTAAATATACTTTTACAGACATTCAGAATTTAGGATATTGCCAGATCGTACTTGGGCTTCTTTCTTTCTTTTTTCTAGGCTGGGGATTGGTGTTTTGGGCGATTGGATTCGGTGTGCTGCACATTGTGTACGGCCTGGTAATGCACAGGAAATATAAATAGCGAAGAAATAAAAAGATTAAAACGGAAATCTGTAATATTTTATAATGGTCAACATCAGTAAACTCAATAAAGAATTCGAAAGCCGCGTCAGGCTGGGCATTATGTCTGTTCTGATGGTGAATGAGTGGGTTGATTTTACAGAAATGAAAAATTTACTTGAAATTACCGATGGTAACATGGCGAGCCACAGCACCGCTTTGGAAAAATCAAAATATATCGAAGTGAAAAAAGAATTCGTCGGTAAAAAACCGAAAACTTCTTACCGTGCAACCACTGCCGGCAAAGATGCATTTAAAGATCATCTTGCTGCCCTCGAAAAATTATTGGGACGTTAACCGTAATTTTTTTTTGCTTAATTACTTTGTATTGCAAAGTCCTTTGAATAATTATTTATTATGAATAAAATTGATATCAATTCCAACGTAAAAATTTATTTTCTCATCAGCTGGATTTTGGGAGCAGTTATACTTTTCTCTAAAGTTACTCAAATGGCTGCTGAACTTGCTTACATTCTAATCTTTATCAGTTTGCTGAATGTCTTTTTTAATGCTTTGGTCATCATTTTTTTGTTGGTCATGTTTTTCACTTTCAAAGAGAACAGATGGCAGTTTTTGCATTCAATAGTTCTTCTGTTAATGAATTTTCCTTTCGTAATGCTCTATTGTTTAATCCTACTTTTAATAACAAATATTCTTTAATATCATGAAAACACATCAATTAATCCTCCTTACCACCGTTCTTTTTATAACACTTTTTTACGGTGAAGATATGGGTCTCAACTTCGGTCTTTTGGGAATTGCTTACGCATTACTGACTTTATTTCACACACCGGAAGAAAACCGGACCCGCACTTTTCTTCTGCTCTTTGTTACCAGTATTCTTTCCAGTGCTGCGTTTGCATGGTACGGTGATTTTGCTTCTTTTTTAGCGGTATTCACTTCTCTTTTTTTACTGGCTTTCAAATCGAAAAACCGTGAACTGAAATCTTTGCTGGTTATTCCGGTGTTTGCGGTAAATTTTGTGACTTTTATTTACCGGTTTTTTAAGTTTGAAGACTGGCTTCCGAAGAGAAATACTTCCGAAACTGTGAAGAAATTAATTGCTCTGTTTCTGATTCCTGCTTTTTTCGTGGTTGTATTTTTTGGAGTTTACGCTTTAGGAAGCGAACATTTTTCAGGTTTTTTCACCGGCTGGGAATTCAGTTTCGATCTCTGGCAGTTTATTGTTCTCGGAACACTTGGATTTTTTATTGCGTTCAATTTCTGGAATTTTAAAATTGAAAAATTCATCTTCAATTTAAACCATCATCTCAAAAATGATTTTCTTAATGAAGATAAAAAAGAACAAGAATCAAGTTCATTTCTGGATTTAGATTCGGAAAGAATGAGTGGGGTAATTTCATTTCTCGCACTTAATATTTTGCTGTTGGTTTTTATTTTCACCTTTAATTACGAACAGTTTGTAGAGATTCCCAAATCGCCCAGCCAACTTTCCGGAGAAACTCACGACCGCGTAAACGCTGTTATTTTGTCGAATGTAATGGCGGTTTTGGTGATTATGTTTTATTTTAAAGGTAAATTTAATTTCGATAATAAAGCCGGAACCTTAAGACTCTTAGCTAAAATCTGGATATTTCTCAATGCTGTATTGGTCATTTCAGCCTTTGCTAAAAATTCTGAATACATCATCAGTCTAGGAATTACATATAAAAGACTTGGCGTTTATGCCTTTCTGGCGCTTGCATTTATCGGGCTTATTCTTACTTTCATCAAAATAAAAAATCAGAAAACCAACGCATTTCTTTTTAATCATATGTCATGGTATTTTTATGGAACAGTTTTGGCCGCTTCTTTTATCAACTGGGGGAATTTGGCCACCGTTTACAACATCCGAAATGAAAAAGGTAATTTTGATTTTCACAAAAGCCTGAATTACAATGATGAAATTCTCCTTAAAGTCTATCCAAATGA
>JAHRWY010000004.1:0-2832 GCA_019104935.1 Kaistella sp. | reverse complement strand
CGTATATAAAGATCTGAATTATCTGAATCTTTTGTAATTTTAATAGAGTTTATAGTACCGTTGAAAACCTTATTTGCCAATAGATTTCCGGTCGTAACAGTTTTGTTTGAAAAAATCTTATCGGTAGTAGAGCCTAAAAAGTCGTTAACTTCATTAACTTTTATATTAAATAAAGTTTTTCCATCGATTTTGGTTTTGCCGTATTTGGTCACCGGATAAGTCACTACCACTTTTTTTGCAGGCACTGCTCCTACCGGATAAATATAATCATCTGCAGTGGTGGTGGTAGCTGAATCTGCAGCATAAGCCGGCTTTATAACCAAAACTGCTGAATCGAGAACAGCGTTTGTTCCAAAATCCGGGTTGTAAGAAGAAAGCCTAACCTGAGAAACATATGATGATTTCTGAAGACCGAACTGAGGCTCATTGAAAGCACCTAAGGTTGCGCTTTGCAGTCTTGCCGCATCTGTACGGATGGTATCGTTATTATTTACATTATAAGCAATTACAGGAAAAGGAACTTCTGTCCCTTGGGCACCGTTCTGAAAAAACTGTGAACCCAGTTGATCTGCATCGGGTTCACAATTCAATAAAATTAAACTTCCAATTACCAGCGAAGCTGTAATATTGAATAATTTCTTAATATCTTTTGTCATTAAATTTTAAATTGATTAGTATAATTTTGCGATTGATTCAGAGTCTAAATATTCAGATTTTGCAGTTTTTGTCTTATTGAAGGCCGCATCCAGTTCATCCTGCAGAAATTCATCACCTTTTACCACGACATCTACCATATCCATGCTTTCGATAACGAACTGCTGAAAACTAGGTTTCTTAAACGCTTTTAGTGAAGTAATATTGTCGAAATTCAATTTTTGTTCTACAGAGGGTGAAAGCGCTGCATCTTCCTCGTTATAAACAGAAAGTACAAGTTTTGAATCTTTAAAATAAGAATCGTTCTTATAAAAAGTTTTTAAATAAACCGGGATGAAAGAAGCCATCCAGCCATTAAGATGAATCACATCCGGAACCCAGTTGAGCTTTTTGATGGTTTCAATTACGCCTCTGGCAAAGAAAATCGCACGTTCATCATTATCAGGAAAATAATTTCCTTCATCGTCTGCATAAAACTGCTTTCTCTTAAAATACTCATCGTTATCTATAAAATAAACCTGAAGTCTTTCGCCCGGCAGAGAAGCCACTTTAATAATCAGCGGTTGATCCAGATCATTAATAATGATGTTCATCCCAGAAAGGCGAATGACCTCATGGAGCTGAAACTTCCGTTCGCTGATCTGGCCAAATCTTGGCATAAAAACGCGTACATCGTTGCCTTCCTGGTGCATCTTTAGCGACATTTTGTTAACCATGGCGGCCATATTGCTGTCTTCCTGGTAAGGAAACATTTCTGTAGTGACGTATAATATTTTTTGGTTCGGCATAAAATCTATCGTTTCTTCAATTATCAAGCAGAATATTCTGTCAGGCAAAATTACGAAATTTTAAGCTAATATTTTTCAATTAACAAATTTTAATAATTATAATTGAATTTGCTCTGTTTATACGTAAAAAAACATTTTTTACAAGTGTATTATTTTTTCTAAGAAATAACTATTTTTACCATTACATTAATAAACTATGGAAATTTTTAAAACAAAGAAAACACTTCTGGATTATATAGAAAGGCAAAAAGAGATGGGCAAAAAAGTGGGTTTTGCCCCAACTATGGGCGCATTACATGATGGACATATCTCTCTGTACGAAGCCGCAAGAAAAGAAAACGACCTTGTAATCTCCTCGATCTTCGTTAACCCTACGCAATTCAACAACGCATCAGATCTTGAAAAATATCCGCGCACAATTGAAAAGGACATAGAAATTCTGGAAAAATCCGCATTCGTAGATGCTGTTTACATCCCTGAAGTCACCGATATTTATCCCGAAGGACTAAAAAGCAAGGAATATAACTTCGATGGTTTAGAAAATGAAATGGAAGGCAAATTTCGTCCGGGACATTTCAATGGTGTTGGCACTGTGGTAGAAGAACTCTTCCGCCAGGTAAAACCCGACAACGCTTACTTCGGAGACAAAGATTACCAACAGCTCGCCATCATAAAAAAACTTGTTGAGAAACTCAATTTACCAATAAAAATCCATGGCGTACCGATCTACCGTGAAAAAAACGGGCTCGCAATGAGTTCCAGAAACAAAAGATTAGATCATGAGCAGTGCGAAGCCGCAAAAGTCATTTATGAAACACTGCTAAAAGTAAACGACTGGTTCCGGATCATCACCGTTTCTGAAATCTACCAAAGGGTTAAAGATATATTCGAAGATCAGCGGGGAATGGTTTTAGAATATTTCGAAATTGCGGACGAAGCCACCCTGAAAGAAACCGACTTCTTTTATAAAGACCGCAATTACCGCGCATTCATCGTCGTATTTGTTGGCGACGTACGGTTGATAGACAATATGCACCTGGATTAATAAAACGTCAAAAGTCTTCCTTGAGGGAAGACTTTTGATCACCAAATCACAAAATATTAATATGAAAAAAATTTACTCCTAAGAGTAAAATTGTGACCCGGCTGGGATTCGAACCCAGGACCCATACATTAAAAGTGTATTGCTCTACCAGCTGAGCTACGGAATCGTGCAAAACCTATATTGGTCAATTGCGGGTTGCAAAAATAGAACATTAATTTTAATTTGCAAACTAAAAAGAGGAATTTTTGAAAAAAGTTTTGGTGTAGGGGTGAAAACACCTAGAATTTCAGTCTCACCCCTCTCTTCCTTTCCTCATTTTTTTGTACTTTTGTATTTTACTTTAAT
>JAHRWY010000175.1:0-3290 GCA_019104935.1 Kaistella sp. | reverse complement strand
TTAAGACCGAAGTCGCTTCTTTTAATTTTTACTTCAAAAGAGAAACCAGCTTTGGTCTGCCCCCAAGGATCTACGTTAATTCCACCAAATTCAACATCCAGTTTTACAGGTTTGGTAACACCGTTAATGGTAAGATTTCCTGTGATATCATCATTCAAAGAATCGGTTTCGAAAGTAATCTGTGGGTGAGCATCAGCGTTGAAAAATTCTGCTGATTTCAGGTGATTGTCTCTGTCAGTATTGTTTGTGCTGATTGATGCAGTATCGATTATAGCGTTAGCTTTTACATTTTTGAACTCATCGTCTGCGCTTTCAAGATCTATGCTGAAATTTTTGAATTCACCTTTAACGTTAGAGATCATCATGTGTCTCACTTTAAAAGTTATTTCACTGTGTGCTGGGTCTAAATTCCATTTTGTTGACATAATATTCTGTTTTTTTGGTTAGTATTAAATTTTGATACTGCAAAGATACCACCGTACATTCCGCTCCGCATTGATCTAAGATAAGAAAGATGATTTACGATCTTCCTATTATTTGCACTATAAATTTATCCAATAAAACACATTTCTAAGAAAATTTAATATTATTTAACTCAGCTAGGTTTTCTTTTCATTAATTTTGAATAAACATTTTTTATGATCCGCTGGCTTTCCCTCTTTCTTTTCTTGAATGTATTCATCCTGAATTTTGCCCAGCAAACAGACAGTTTACAGACAGAAAACAACCGTCTGAGTTTTGATTTAAAAAAATCGATTGTTCCGTTGGGGCTGATGACTTCTGGAATTATTTTTGATGGAAACGGCCGCGAATCTCTGAAAAATGAAGTCGTTGAAGAGCGCAATGAGCACCTTTTCGGTTTTACCAATCATTTTGATGATTATGCACAGTTTGCGCCTTTTTTTGCACTGTACGGTTTCGAACTTGCATGCATGAAACCCCGAACGGACTGGCAGAACCGTACTGTGATACTGATGAAAGCCCAGTTCGTAAATCTCGGCTTGGTTTATGTCCTAAAGACCACCCTGAAAAGAACGCGCCCGGACGGCACCGCATTTTCGTTTCCGTCGGGTCACACCGCAAACGCATTCGCGGGAGCTACCATACTCGCCATAGAATACGGCGAAAATCATCGGTGGGTTCCTTACGTTTCCTATGCATTTGCGAGCGGAATCGGTGTGATGCGCATGGCAAACAACAAACATTACATTTCCGATGTGCTGTTCGGTGCAGGTTTGGGAATCCTATCGGTAAAAGCCGCATACTGGACCCATCAGTACCGATGGAACAGGCAAAAAAGTGAAAGCGATCCTTTTGCCGGAATTATTTATCAGCGCACGAATTAACATTCCTTAACAGATTCGTTTTTATTTCTTATTTTTAGCACATTAAATTTAAGAAATGAAATTTTCAAAATTACCTTTATTAGTGCTTGGTTTCGGGAGCTTAGTGTTTGCCCAGAACCAGAAATATACCATGGCTGAAGCAGTGAACGGACTGCGCAGCAATCTGGCAATTAAAAGTATTCCGCAGTTTTCGTGGAGTGATGATGCGAAATCTTATATCCAGGGAACCAAAAATGCTTATCTGATTACTGAAGTACAGAGCATGAAAGCCGATACGTTGGTTTCATTATATCAGCTCAATAAAAATCTTGCTGCAGATAAAAAACTCAAATCTTTTCCGCAGGTAAAGTTTACAGGAAAAGATAAAGGATATTTTACCAGAGAAGGGAAGTATTTCCGGCTTGAAAAAACCGGTTCGGACTGGAAAATTACCGAATGGGCAGCCATGAATGAAGGCGCAGAAAATGTAAAGGTTCTCGGCGATAACAAAACCATCGTTTATACCGTAAAGAACAATCTTTTCGTTAACAGAAACGGCAAAACTGTAGCCATTACTGATGATGAAAATGCGGCCATTGTAAACGGACAGGCAGTTCACCGAAGCGAATTTGGTATTGATGGCGGAATTTTCGCTGCTCCAGGCAATAACAAAATTGCATTTTACAGAATGGATGAAAGCATGGTGACCGATTACCCGATTATCGACTGGGCTTCGACCCCTGCAAAGAATGTAAACATCAAATATCCGATGGCGGGAAATACCTCGCATCAGGTGACTTTGGGCGTGTATGACATTAATTCCCAGAAAAAAACCTTCCTGAATATTGAAGGAGATAAAGAGCAGTATCTTACCGCAGTGACCTGGAGTCCCGATTCAAAATATATTTTCGTTGGCGTGCTGAACCGCGATCAGAATCATCTGAAAATGAACCAGTACGACGCGGTTTCCGGCAATCTGGTAAAAACTTTATTCGAGGAAAAATCGGATAAATATGTTGAGCCTCAGCATCAACTTCTGTTTTTCCCGAACTCCAATACCGATTTTATCTGGCAAAGTCAGCGCACCGGCTACAACCATCTCTTCCATTACAACCTCGAAAAAGGGCTCGTAGCGCAGATTACCAAAGGCGACTGGCTGGTGACCGATATCTTAGGTTTCAATGAAAAAAAGAAGGAAATTTATTACACTTCTACCCAGGAATCACCGCTGGAAAGACATCTTTACAGAATCAACTGGAACAATTTTAAAACCCAGAAGTTAACTGCTGCTCCGGGAATGCATACCGGGATTTTAAGTAAAGACGGAACGCAGCTTTACGATATTTACAGCAATGCAACGACCTCAAGATCTGTTAATCTTATTAATACAGCAACTTTAAAATCAAAGAATATTCTGATTTCAGAAAATCCTTTGAAAAATTATAAGAGACCGGAAATTAAAAACGTTACGCTGAAAGCTGATGACGGCACGCCGCTTTACGGAAAAATCATTCTTCCGACCGATTTCGATGCGACCAAAAAGTATCCGACCATCGTTTACCTTTACAACGGGCCGCACCTTCAGTTGGTGACCAACAGTTTCCCGGCTTCCGGAAATCTTTGGTACGAATATATGGCGCAAAACGGCTATATCGTTTTCACGATGGACGGCAGAGGATCATCTAACCGCGGTCTGAAATTCGAACAGGCAGTTTTCAGAAATTTGGGCGAAACTGAAATGAATGACCAGCTGAAAGGCGTAGATTATCTAAAATCGCTTCCTTACGTTGACGGCGAAAAATTAGGTATTCATGGCTGGAGTTTTGGTGGTTTTATGACTACAAGCTTCATGCTTAAACATCCTGAAGTATTCAAAGCAGGTGTTGCCGGCGGACCGGTAATCGACTGGAATATGTATGAAATTATGTATACCGAGCGCTATATGGACAGTCCGCAAACCAATCC
>JAHRWY010000152.1:0-4027 GCA_019104935.1 Kaistella sp. | reverse complement strand
CAAACCGTTTTCTTCAAGATCCACTTTTTTCATTTCTGAATTTTTGATGGCCTGATATTTCGGAGGACTCATTTTGTCTTTTGCCGGAAGGTTTACCCATAGCTGCACCATCTGGAAAATTCCGCCTTCTTTTGCCCATTCGGTTTCGTGAAATTCTTTATGAAGAACTCCGGAAGCTGCGGTCATCCACTGCACGTCGCCTTCACTAATGATTCCGCCTCCGCCTGCGCTGTCGCCATGTTCCACACGACCTTTGTAGGCGATGGTTACGGTTTCGAAACCACGGTGCGGATGAACGCCAACTCCACGGGGAGTGTCGGTTCCGGAAAAATGGAATTTTGAATTGTAATCCAACATGAGAAAGGGATCCATTCTTTTCATATCCAAATGATATCCGCTCGGAATAAAATTATGTACTCTGAAACCATCCCCAACAAAATGTGGAGGTTTTGGTGCTGCGATTAATTCTATTTTTTTAGTTGCCATTCTGTTGTATTTTGATGATACAAAAGTACCTCAGTAAAATGGCAAAAACATTGATGTAGGATAAGAACGTATCGTATTGTAAATCAGTAGATTTTGTTAGTGAAAGATTTCGGAATTATTCCGATTTCATGTTTTCGCCGTCTTTTGTATGAAGGCGTCGGAAAACAAAACCTGAAAGGATGGTAAGGATTCCGACTACAAAAAAGGTGTAGCGAAAAGCAAGGTGTGGATTTTCAGCTTTTGCTTCGAAGGATTTTAAAATAATCA
The DNA here is from genome assembly GCA_019104935.1 of Kaistella sp. Classification (GTDB taxonomy): domain Bacteria; phylum Bacteroidota; class Bacteroidia; order Flavobacteriales; family Weeksellaceae; genus Kaistella. Next base: position 3,274 of record JAHRWY010000152.1, on the reverse strand, counting down.
GTCCAAAAGCGATTCCGAAACCAATGGCCAATTGTTGATTTACCGCGAGCAAAGAGTTTCCGCTACTTGTATGATCGTTTCGCAAATCTGCTATGGAAATCGTGTTCATCGAAGTAAACTGAATAGAATTGAAAAATCCCAGTACCGCAATAATGGGGACAAACCACCAAATCGAAGTTCCGATTCCCGGAATGCCGAGGCAACAAATTAAAATTCCGATGATAAAGGTGTTCGTCATTAGAGTCTTACGGTATCCGAAATGATTCAGGATCCGTATTACAAATGATTTCCCGAACATTGCGGTAAGGGCCATTGGAGCCACAACCCAGCCAGAAACTACAGCGGTTTCCCCATAGGCGATCTGCACCATCAGCGGAAGGAGAAGCGGGATGGAGCTAATCCCAAGCCGTGTTGCCATGTTGCCCAGAATCCCGACACGGAAGGTGCGGACCTGAAAAAGATCCAGCGGGAAAATGGGACTCGTGGTTTTTCTGGCATGCCGGTAATAAAAATAAATCATCAGAAATCCCAGGATAAAAATGAGCAAAACGGGTGTAATATTTTTTACTGTCCCGAAACTTTCAAGCGCAATAGAGATCAGTAAAGATGCGGATGCGAAAATCAGGAATCCTTTCAGATCAAATGTGATGGTTTCGGAAATATAGTCCGGCATGTATTTTAAACTCAGAAAAATCCCCATTAAACCAATGGGAATGTTAATCAGGAAAATCCAGTGCCACGAAAAATAATCTACCATATATCCGCCAACCAGCGGGCCGAGTACAGGGCCAATAAGTGCCGGTACAATGGCAAAATTCATGGCGCGCACAATTTCATTTTTATCAAAAGTTTTGATGAGGGCAAGCCTGCCCACCGGCGTCATTAAACTTCCGCCAATTCCCTGAATAACCCTGGAAATTACCAGATGGGTAAGATTTTGTGACAGTGCGCAGAACAGCGAACCCAGACTGAAAATAACCAGTGAAAACATGAAGACTTTTCTGGTGCCGAATTTATCAGCTAAAAATCCCGAAACCGGCATAAACACAGCTAAAGTTAAAACGTAACTTATAATGGCGTTCTGCATTTCGAGTGGTGATTCCTGAAGGTCTTTGGCAATTGCCGGCAGCGACGTGTTGAGAATGGTAGAATCGAGCATCTGCATAAAAATAGACGTCGCCAAAATTAGTGGCAGAAATTTTTTCACAGAAGGATTTGGCGTGGTGAAGGTTTCAGACATTACACAAAAATAAAGAAATCCCGTGATTTATTGCGGGACTTTGTAATTGATAATATCGATAAGAAATGCAAAAAAAAGGTGGTAAAGAGGCATCTTATCTTTTCCTGTATCCCCAATTATGTTACAAAAATTTTAGGCAACGTTTTCTTTCTCTTTTTCTTTCCGGATTTGATTAATTCTTTTTACTTCACTTGATTTTTCTTTTAATTCATTTTCGATATCATAATCGTCTTGAAGTCCGAGCCAAAATTTTGGGGAATTTCCGAAATATGCGCTTAATCTCACCGCGGTGTCCACAGAAATTCTTCTATTTCCTTTAATGATTTCTGATATTCTGGTTTGTGGAATTTCCAAATCTTTGGAAAGTCTGTATTGCGAAATTTCGAGCGGAACCAAAAATTCCTCTAATAATATTTCTCCAGGGGTTATATTTCTTAATTTTTCCATGTTTTTCAATTTAATGATAATCTATAATTTCAACTTCAAACGCATTTACATTTTCCCATTTGAAAATAATTCTCCATTGATTGATAATCCGAATGCTATAAAATTCTGATAAATCACCTTTTAGTTTTTCAAGTCGATTTGCGGGCGGAATTCTCAGGTCAGTTATTTCAATAGAGTTATTAATCATTCTCAATTTTCTTCTGGCAACGTCCTGAATTTCTCTTGGAAGTTTTTTAGAAACAATTCCGTTCCAGATTTTTTCTGTCTCTTTATTTCCAAAATTGATAATCATCCTCTTTTGCGTTACTAACGTCAAAGGTGAGTAAATATTTTAATATATAATGTTAAAGTTGAATTTATTTAGAATGTTGCTTTGTTTTTGTTAATAATCTGTTTTATAGTAATTTAATTTTTATTTTTATAACGGAATTGTATTTTCATTTAACCAATAATAAATTTATGTTCTAAGAAATGATTTGGATTGTTATTATAATTGTTATTGCTGCTGTAGTTGTTGTCGTTGCGTTTTTCGGTAAACTACCAGCGGCGCAGCCTAAATTGACTTATGGTCAATTACAAAATTTAAAATCTTACAAAGTGGCAGATGAATTTGAAAAAATAGATAATCTTCCGCCAAAAGATGCTATTTATTATTTTGAAAAACTAGAACAACCTTTTGCTGAAGATATTTTTAACTATAGAAAGGATAGGTTTACAGATTGGCTTGTTGAAAGAGCATTTCTAAAAAAATATAGATGGGAAAAAATAGATGTTGAATTTTGGATACAAGCAATAGATGAAAGAGAATATAAAAAAAGAATAAACATCTTCTCCCAAAATCTCAGACCAAACGCCGCACGAGAAAAGAGATTTTTAATGACTTGTTTCCTAATGATGATGAACATAATGAAAAAATTGATGGTTTTATTTATGTTGCAGATTTTGAAATAACAGGAATCCACGTTTCAAATAGATTTGATTATTTAGTTAATGAATGTGAAATAGGAGAAGAGTTTAGTTTAATTGAAGATGATCTCAATAAATATGATTCCCACGCTGTAAAAATTGTGCATCGTAGAAGAACCGTCGGTTATATAAGTTCAGTTGATAATAAATTTGTAAGAAAAGTTATGAAATATGGCTATATCGCAAAATTTATAGATTATGATGAACAAGCTGGTTATCATTCTGCTTACATTTCTTTATATGTTAAAAACATCAATTTAGAAGAGTAAAATTCTTATAAAAAAACACCCCTAAAAAGCTAAAACTTCTTAGAGGTATTTCAAATTTTTCAAATCTAATATCGATTAATAACTGTCTTCGTGAACGCTTACTACGGCTCTTCCACTTGGGTCGTTGGCGTTTTTGAAGGCTTCGTCCCATTCCAAAGCGATAGGAGTGGAGCACGCCACCGATGGAACAGACGGAACTGTTGCTGCAGCGGTTTCGCTTGGGAAATGTTCCTCAAAGATTGTTCTGTATCGGTATTCTTCCTTGTTTTGTGGCGTGTTCAGTGGAAAACGGAATTTTGCGTTTTCCATCATTTCGTCGCTTACTTCTTTTTCCGCAACTTCTTTTAAGGAA